>DASZLH010000180.1:0-4870 GCA_035552495.1 Kapaibacterium sp. (SeqCode)
CCGACAGGCTGCCATCCCGGAAACCACATGAAACTGCTTTTCCAGGTTTGTCCTCCGTCGGCAGTATAAAGATAATAGTGCGGATTGGCGGCAGTACCATCGTGGGTCGGCATCACACCAAATTTATCGCCGATGAACGCAAATCCGGTATATCCAATACCGGCAAATTTTTTCCATGAAAGCCCGTTATCCGTCGAGTACTCCGCGGAATCGGTTTCGCTCGCAACAAAGAGACGGTGATTCGTTTTGTTGTAGAAGATACCGTTTATTTGCGGGTCGGCGCTCGAATCCAAATTCCACGTAAGACCGCCGTCCGTGGTCATGAGCAGTCCATAGTTCGGGGAGTTATCGAGAATGCTAGCCCAGCCGTGGAGCGAATCCTTAAAAGTGAAGCAGGATATGTTACCGGCGGCGAATCCGGTAATAGTCGATGCAGTCCAGGTCGCGCCGCCATCGAGGGTATACGAGATAGACGTAGTACCTCCGACAACTCCGCGCAATGGCGCTTGTTCCGCATCGCAAAAATAGACGCACGAAAGCGCATAGGTAAACGTATTCGCGGTCGTCCACATCGGCAGAGGTGGCGGCTGCGCGTTCACTTTCGCTTGGATCGCGAATATCATCAACACAACCGGAAGTAAATTTTTGATATATTGTCGTAACACTCTCATGGGAACGAGAAATGATTATATAACTCGAATGATTATGTCAACTCCATAGCCCACAAAAGTGCAAGGAGTGACACGAACTGGCATTCAGGTGAACGAACCGCACGGTCAATAGTATATATAGAACGCCGGGATAATCCTTTCGTTACAGGAGGTAACCTGCAATATTCAGCCTCATCATTTTCGCACTTTTGCAGATAACGGAGGCACGCCAACTGGCCGCTCTCTATCTGATTCCGATGCGATTTCTCCTGGCCCCGCGGCCGGAACTGGGCCAATCGGCTCCGATTGCAGAATGAACCGGACTGTTTCCCGAATACCTTCGCGCGTCAGCCCTTGCGCCCGCAGAAGTTCGGCTGGCGCGCCGTGCTCTATAAATTCATCGCGCAGTCCCATCATCGTTACCCGTGGGCCGTGCTTTATTTGCGAGAAATATTCGACAACGGCGCTCCCAAAACCGCCCAGCACCGTATTTTCTTCCAGCGTAATAACATGCTTGAAACGGACGGCAAGCGCGTCGAGCAATGCGGTATCCAGCGGTTTGACGAACCGCGCGTTCGCGACAGCAACCGAAATACCTTCACGCTCCAAATCCTCAGCGGCCTTCAACGCATCATAGACCAATGGGCCGACGCCAACAATCGCAATGTCCTCACCATCACGCATCATTTCCGCCTCACCGATGGGCAGCAATCGAAATCCTTCCGCCGCGAGTGGGACCCCAATCCCAACTCCGCGCGGATAACGCAAAACGATCGGCCCCCTGCGATATTCCGTCGCTGTATAGAGCATGTCGCGAAGTTCCTGCTCGTCCTTGGGGACCATCACCGTCATATTCGGAATCAGCCGTAAGTAAGAAAGATCGAACGCGCCGTGGTGCGTGGGTCCGTCCGCGCCCACTATGCCGGCGCGGTCCATCGCAAAAACAACGGGCAGTTTCTGGATCGCGCAATCGTGAATGATCTGATCGAACGCGCGCTGGCTGAACGTAGAATAAATCGCGCAGACCGGAGTAAATCCTTCGGTAGCCATTCCGGCGGCAAAGGTAACGGCGTGCTGCTCGGCGATACCGGTATCGAAGAAGCGGCTGGGAAGTTCTTTCTGCAACAAATTAAGTCCGGTGCCATCTGGCATCGCAGCGGTAATGCCAACCACTTTCGGATTCGCTTTGCAAATCTCGACGATGGCATTACCGAATACTTTCGTGTATTCCGGCGGCTGTGGCGCGGCGACCGGTTTCGGAATTGCATTGCCTGTGATCTTATCGAATGCGCCGGAGGCCGCATGATACCGCTGTACGTGCGACTCCGCCGGCGCGTAGCCTTTGCCTTTTTCGGAAATGACATGCAACAGAAGCGGCCCCGATTGCCCCTTCAAAAATTTCAGCATTTCGACGAGCTTCACAACATTATGGCCGCTCACCGGACCGAAATACTTGAAGCCTAATGCTTCGAACATCATACCGGGCGTCATAACGGCTTTCATCCCATCGACGATCTTCGCTCCGGCGCCGCGAATGCGGTCGTGCCCATCGAGCTTATCCCACACCTGATCTTTGATCTTACGGACAGCCGGATTCGTGATGAGCGCGTTAAAATATTCGTGCAGCGACCATACATTCGGCGCGATCGACATTTGATTGTCGTTCAGGATGACGAGAATATTCTTCTTGAGCATCCCGCAATTATTCAGCGCCTCGTAAGCCATGCCGCCCGTCATGGAGCCATCACCGATGACAGCCGCGACGGTATAATCTTCGCCCGAAAAATCGCGCGCGGTCGCGACACCGAGCGCGGCACTGATCGAAGTGGAAGCATGGCCCGCGCCGAAGACATCGTACTCGCTCTCCTCGCGGCGAAGAAATGGCGCGAGACCATCTTTCTGACGAATGGTATGCAGCCGCTCTTTTCTTCCTGTCAGTATCTTATGCGGATACCCCTGATGTCCGACATCCCAGATCAGCTTGTCCTTTGGTGTATCGAGCGCATAGTGGAGCGCGACCGTCAATTCGACGACGCCCAGGCCCGCGCCAAAATGCCCACCGATCTGCGCTATCGTATCGATAAGATACTCGCGAACGTCCGTGCAGATCGCGCGCAGATCGCTCACGGGGTATTTCCGCAAGTCTTCGGGGATGTTAATGTGCTGGAGGAACGGGTAGGCTTCGAATGATGGATTCATGCTAAAATGGGAAGGTTGGCAACGGAATTGTAGTTCCATGATTCTGACCCGCGTAGTTCGGCGCTTCCAGCCCGACTTCCCCCGGTGTTAGTTGTCATATTTCCACGATTTTTATCCTCCACAAGCAACGATTGTATTTTCATTCGTTTTTATCGAGCGTTCGTCACCCTTGTCTAGTCAATTGTTCTAACTAAACTTTATGGCCAAACAATACAAATCTGAATTGAATCTATTGACAGTCATGAAGATGGCCGTTCTTTCCCTGATCATCGTTCTCACGATAATATCAATTGTACCCTTGGCAGTGCATCTTGCACTCCATGGACCGATGGCAGATAATTGGATTCCAAAAATGGAATTGTTTTTAATGACAGTTTCAATGTTTAGCTTTGGATTACTTGCTCGAGAAATCGATGTAATATCCTTTCGAAAGGCTCTAACGCTCACGCTTTTAAGAAGCATTGTGGCAAGCGCACTGACATTCGTTTGGGCCTGGGTAATTACACTGTAGATAAAATTCGAAAATAAAAAAGCAGCCTTCAAAAAAAGGCTGCTTTTTTATTTCTATTTTGGAAAGCTCTTAATACAAGTCTTCAAGACTCTCTTCGGTATTCCCAATTTCTTCATGGGTCGCGGCGAGCTTTTCGACGCGTAGTTCGGCTTCGGAGAGCACTTCTTTGAGGCTCGCGGCTATCTTCATCGCTTCTTCATAGAGCGCGATCATTTCCGAAAGCGGAACATTACCGGTTTCGAGCTTATCGACAATTGCGTTCAGCCGCTCGAATTCCGATTCGAAAGATGTGATGTCGTTAGATTTTCGGGATGGCATAAATCGCTAACAGTAGCAGGGCGCGAAGACGTTCACACGTTGGCTTTTAGTCGAAGCGGACGGTAATTCTTCCATCGGCGAACATAAGCACGCCATTTTTATCGCCACGCTCCAGGAGCGCAGAGAGCTTTGGGATAACTTCGCCATCGAGCGTTTCGAGTGCGGTGTAACCACGGTCGAGCACGCGGTCCGGGTGCAAGGCGGCAAGCTTTGCAGTATCGCGTTCGAGTTTGAGACGCATGCGTTCGAGCGAATGCACAACGGAACGCGAAGCACTAAGGACCTCGCCATTCAACTGCTCGCGCCGAGTGTGAATCGTATTCGAAATTGCGACGACAAGAGACCGTCCGTCCGAAGCACTATCGACATAACGCCGTAGTTGCGAGATCTCCTGCCGCATTCGCCGGACCAATGTGCTTCTTTGCGTATGGACGACCGACATCAGCTCTTCGACATTCGGCGTGGCCAGCTCCGCGGCCGCAGTAGGAGTCGGCGCACGAAGATCCGCGACGAAATCGGCGATCGTAAAATCTACTTCGTGCCCTACCGCGCTAATGACCGGTATCTTCGACGCAAAAATTGCTCGCGCAACCGCCTCTTCGTTAAAGCTCCATAAGTCTTCGAGCGAGCCGCCGCCGCGACCAACAATAAGTACGTCGGGCCTTTGGGAATTACGAATGACAGATGACGAATGACGAATGGACGAGGAATTTATATTCGCATTCGTCATTCGTAATTCGTCATTCGTAATTAAATTGAATTCCTGAATAGCGCGCGCAATTTCAAGCTCGGCGCCGACACCCTGCACGGCTGCCGGACGCAGTACCACACGCACGATGGGATACCGTCGCCGGAGTACCGTCAGCATATCCTGCAATGCTGCGCCTGTTTCGCTTGTGATAATACCGATCGTTCGCGGAAATTTTGGGATCGGGCGCTTACGGCCCTCGTCGAACAGCCCCTCCGCCGACAAGCGCGCGTATAATTCTTCATACGCTCGCTGCAACTCGCCGACGCCCGATGGCCGGACCTGAAACACATCGAGCTGATACTGCCCGCGCGGAGGATAGATCGTAAGCCTTCCGCGGCACACCACCTTCATTCCATCGCGAAGGTCGAAATTAGCAATGCGCGACTTCCAGAACACCGAAGAGATTTGTGCCCCGGCATCTTTGAGAGTCCAATAGCGATG
>DASZLH010000181.1:0-9765 GCA_035552495.1 Kapaibacterium sp. (SeqCode)
GACCAGAATGGAAAGCTTGTCCGCTCTCTTTTTACAGGCCATATGGCAGCCGGAGAGCATATCGTAACACTCGATGCTATGGGCCTTGCAAGCGGCACCTACTTTTATACCCTCGAAACCCCTGCCACTCGCCTCACTCACGAATTGATCTGGAGACATTAGATTAGATTCTTTTGGCTTCTTTTTTTCACGAATAAAAAGCCGAATGCTTTTGATGTTGGTGTTGGCCCGGAATTCATGAACCGGTCAGGCTCCCGCATAAAGCATTTTCTCTTTGAATTCGGGACAAATAAACTTGATGTTGGTGTTCGGAACTTGTTCATGAACACTTTTATCCCTCTCTCTTTCTAATGTCATTGCGAGGAGAAAATTGCGTAGCGAAGCGAAGCAATTTTCTTCGAAGCAATCCCTTGTGTTCGAAAAGAGAATATTCTCCCCCTCCTTGTGAAGTAGGTGAAGATTTTCCCCCTCCTTGCGAAGGAGGGGGCGGGGGGTCAATAACACAAAATGAACGGGATTTGGCATTTCAATATACTACAACACCAAAATGCCAAAAAAAGTTCCGCAAAAATCAATATTTTTGTATTTATTTTCAAAATTACCTGTAAGTCCTCGTATTATAAGGAGTTACACGATCGCGTCGCCAGGAAATTCCTCTCCATTCCGGTAGCCACAACTCTTCCGGTAGCCGCAGCCTTTGGGCTGCGCAGTGACAGACCGGAATCTTGTCGGTCCCACCACCACGCAGGCTGAAGCCTGCGGCTACTAATCGCATTTATTCATTGCAATCCCGAAGCCCCTCCTGCTGCTCCGGGAGGGGAGAAGCTATAATGAAAAATCTCCCCGCCACCTGTAACTTTACGCCTTCGGGCCGTGTCGCTTCGATACGGGCGGAGAATGATCCTGCGGAGTATTCAAAATCGCCGGTTTTTATGCCCGCGAAAAAAAATTGTGTTATATTAGAAGCCGTGGGTTTATAGTAACCGATCCCTGAGAGGGGATTCGTTTTGTGTTTTGGTCATTTTCTCGCAATTTTCGAACGCTTTTTTAATCAACAGATATCCTATGAAAACTTGGAAACAGTTCTCCCGAGCGGCCTTCGGCTTGCTCTGTGTGGTCGCTCTCGCTGTAGCGTGCGCCGGATCGATTAAGGCGCAAGGCCGTATCGATAAATACGTGGTTTCAACATTCAATTCGGATTTTCAAGACATTGAAGGTACGGGTAATCCCTTCATAATTTATTATCCATTTGCGGTTTATGGTGACAACTATGAATCGATTGCCCTCCCCTTCGATTTTAAGTTCGATAAAACAACTATAGCTGCTGGATCGCCAGTTTGGGTATGCAGTAATGGCACTGTTTCATTGGGCCAAAAAATGTCCTATTACCAGGATGAAGTTGGCAGCCAAGCTTTTCCAGGAGCGCTCTGCTTATTCAATACCGAAAGCTTTGTAACAACAGACGGCTATTGGCAGGGCGGCGATAGTTATGAGTATTACGAAGTAGATGGCGAATCTCCGAACCAGGTCCTTACTATTGAATATCGTCATGTACACTTAAGACGTACTGAGGCAGGTATGTATGGGTATCAGTCCGATATTCAGACGGTAATGCAAGTTAAGCTCTATGAATCAACTGGCGTTATCGAGTATATTTATCGTGACCATGACGATAATCTGAGCTACGACTATTACTCCGGTGCAGAATGGGTTGGTATTAACGGCTTAACAACTCCTTCCTTTGCATATCAATCGTATGGAACATACTATGCGATGACGCCTTCGACCGATATTCGTTTTACTCCCCCTTCACCACCTGCGGAGCTTTCACTTCAGCCGAAGACTCTTCATTTTGGCACGTTATTGATCGGCCAGTCCGATACGGTCTGCACATTGACTGCCTCCGACGTCGGACCGGCTACTTTGCACATACTCGGTATGAGCATGACTGGCGCGCCAGATTATACTCTCATTAGCGGCCCAAAGGCTGGTGATAGCATTCAATCTGGCCAGTCGGCGAACTTCTGCTTCAGCTTTTCTCCTATTACGGATGGCGGACGCATCGCAACTTTCACATTGATGACGGATGGCGGTGATAGCGCAAATCAGTCTGCTACTCTTACTGGCACTGGCGCTGCTCCGCGTGTAGCATTTGGTGGCACTAAATTATTCCCGGGCATTCATGTAAAATTGGGCGGACAGGATAGTGCCACGCAATATCTCTCGGTTACGAATACCGGCACTGGGCCGCTCAATTTCAATAGTATTTATCCGATTGGCCTGGATGGAGGTGAATACTACGTCAGCTACTTCCCGCAGAACCCGCTGCCGGCCGGTGCGACGGATTCGATCGGGATCACCTTCCTGCCGAATTTCGAGGGACGGTCGGACGCATCTTTCGTCATTAATTCGAACGCGCTGAACACTCCGCACGATACGGTGACGTTATTGGGCTCGGGTATCCTGGGCCGCCTCGTTATCAATAATGCCTATTCGAATAATATCAATGTCAATTTCGATTCGGTGAATGTAGGCCAGACGGTCTGCCAAACGGTCACACTCTATAATCCCGGTTCGGACACGGTCGCGATCACGCGTAATTTCATTTCGCGCAGCGATTACGACTTTACGATCCAGCCGCTGACCGGGACCGATACGCTGATCGCGCCGGAACAATCGAGGCAGTTCACGATCTGCTTTACTCCGCTTCGCAACGGCTTCCGTACTGCGACGGTCCTCGTGACGACCAATATCCCGCTGACCTATTCGGTACCTAAGCAGGACACGAGCCAGTTCACGATTAACCTGACGGGTACGGGCGTACCCTACGGCCATATCGCGCTCGGCGTTCCGAGGTTCACCGATACGGCAATCGTCGGCAAGCAAGTTTGCATGATGGATACGATCACGAATACCGGCACGATCGATATTACGATTACGGGCGCGGCGTTCTCCGGTGTGAGTGCCTCGGCCTTCACCTATTCCGGCGTCACGCTTCCTATTACGCTTGCGCCCGGTGCCTCGCAATTAGTGACGCTCTGCGGAACTCCGGCTGTTCGCGGCAACAATCTGGCAACATTAACACTCACGGGCACGACGAACGATCAGCCGATCAATACGTCTACGCCGCTCGATGTCGTCGGCGTTTCGGTCTGCGCTTCGACCACGCCATCTGTTGCATTCACTAACACCTGCGTTGGCCAAATGCCCGATACGGCGGTCATTACCGTAACGAATTGCGGCGATGTCGCAACGGCCTATGCCGCGGCGATCTCGGGTGCTGGTGCGGCTTCCTATAGCATCGTGCCGCCTTCGACTTCTTCCGTAGTCGCGAGCAATGGCACGGCGACGTTCTACGTCGTCTATACTCCGGCGACTCCCGGCACGGCAGCCGGTACGCTGACGATCACCGCTGCGGACATTCCGGCAATGACCGTGCAACTCAACGGCACCGGTACCCAGGCGGCAATCGCTGGCGCGGGAACGGCCCCGGTCACCGATATTGGCGCGACGAGCGCGAACTTCGATGTAACCGTGAACAATACCGGCTCCTGCGACTGGACACCGGGTCCGGCAACCGTATCGGCTCCGTTCACGTATGTTGGCGGCGGAAACACAGTTATCCCGGCTGGCGGCAGCGGCACGCTGACGTTCACATTCAGCCCAACAGCCGCCGGGACGTTCACCCAAAACGTGATCTTCCCAACTCCGATCGGCTCTTCGAGTTCGACCGTCGTAACAATTAACGGCACGACATCGAGCGCGTCCGTCGCACTGACGACAAGTTCGCAGGGCTACCGCCTCGATCAGAACTTCCCGAATCCATTCCACGGCCAGACGCAGTTATCGATCGTTATCCCGCAACCGAGCATGGTGCGCTTGGATATTGTCAATCAGGCCGGTGAAGTGGTCCAAAGCGTGATGAACCAGCATATCGATGAAGGCAGCTACACCGTCACGATCGACGCCAGCAATCTTGCGAGCGGGACCTATTACTACTCGCTCACAAGCGGTGACATACGCCTGACGCGGCAGATGCTGTTGGTGAAGTAGTATTTAGTAAAAGTAATACGCCCCGTTAAAAGGGGTTAGCAGCGGGTAACGAGTGAAAATTCGTTACCCGTTGTTCATTACAGGGATCCATTCGCGTTACGATCACGCGTTACGCATTCCGCGTTACGCATTCCGCGTTACGTATTCCGGTCAAGATGAAAGAGACTACAGACGATACAATGATGCGCCGCGCGCTGGAGCTTGCACGCAAAGGGACGGGCTATGTCAGCCCGAATCCGTTGGTCGGCTGTGTGATTACGGATAGCGAGGGCACAATCCTCGGAGAAGGCGCGCACCTCATCTTCGGCGGCCCACACGCCGAACCCAATGCTATTGCGGACGCGGAAGCGAAAGGCCATTCCGTCCGGGGCGCGACGGTCTATGTCACGCTCGAACCGCATTGCCATCAGGGGAAAACGATGCCGTGCTCCCGGCTGCTTGTCGAGAAAAAAATCGCGCGGTGCGTTATCGCAATGGAAGATCCTAATCCTCTGGTAAATGGCGGAGGTATCCGCGAACTGCGCGAAGCCGGGATCGAAGTGGAAGTAGGAATGTGCGAATCGGAAGCGAAGGATCTGAACCGTTTTTTTATCAAGCACCGTACGACCGGCTTGCCATACATCACGCTAAAGCTCGCCTCTTCGCTCGATGGCCGCAGCGCGCTCATGAATGGCGAATCCCGATGGATCACATCCGAAGCATCGCGCAAAATCGTGCATCAACTTCGTGCACAGCATGACGCCGTTCTCATCGGCATGAAGACTGCGCAGATCGACGATCCCGCGCTTACGGTCCGGCTCGCCGAAGGCCGCCAACCCTGGCGTATCGTCCTCGATGCGCGGCTCGATCTCGCGCTAACGCTGCAATTATTTACGGACATGCACCGGGCGAAAACTGTGGTCGTTACAAATCCCAAGTCATTGGAACGCGAAAAGAAAAAAATATCGGAATTACAAACGGCGGGCGTTGAAGTTCTCCCAATCCCCGCACAAAACGATCGGATCGATCTCTACGCACTGTTTATCGAGCTTGGAAAGCGGGGAATGTCGAGCGTGATAGTCGAGGCCGGCCCCACGCTTGCAAGCGCAATGGTCGCGTCCGACATTTTCGATGAGATACAGCTATTTGTTGCGCCGGTTATGTTGGGTGGCGATGCGAAGCCGAGCGTCGGCCCGCTGGAAATGTCTTCACTTGCAAAAATCCCGCACTATCATCTTCACCGCGCAGAATGCATCGAGAACTCGGATGACCTGCTCCTTTGTATTAGACGGCAGCATTCCGAAGCATAGGGTACTAAGTATCGGGCTCTTGGATTTTGGGTAAATGTTTCTTTTTATCTAAAGGTATTGTTGTTCTTTGATTGCAATCCTGAAAATCCATCCTATCCACGTAATCCAGGTTTTATTCATGTTAATTTCTATGACCGGCTTTGGCCGGGGCGAAGCGGTCCACCAATCGGAGGGTGGCGCAACGATAACGGTATCGGCCGAAGTGCGGAGTGTAAACTCGCGGTTTATCGAAGTATCCGTGCGGCTGCCGCGCACGATGAACGAACGCGAACTCGACGTGCGCGAACTCGTTCGAAAAAGTCTCGAACGCGGAAAAATATCGGTCAATATTTCGATCGACCGGCAGGGCACGGAAGTTATTCCTCTTTCGATCAACGAGCCGCTCGCAAAAGCGTATTTCAATCTGCTCGATAAATTACGAACGCTGACCGGGCTGACCGCCGAAATCCAACTGCGCGACCTCACGACCTTTGGCGATATTTTTCAGGCCGAGGACTCGACGAATTCCATTGCCACGCAGGAGTGGGACCTGACCCAGCAAGCACTGCGGCAGGCCATCGAGCAGCTTACGATCATGCGCACCCAGGAAGGCGGCGAGCTTGAAAAAGATTTGCGCGAACGCCTCACGACTATGCAAACGCGCATGGACCAGGTCGAACAGCAAGCAAAAAATGCCGCCCAGGAAGAATATACCAAGCTGAAAGCACGCGTGATGGAACTAACGAAAGACGTCGCCGTGCTCAACGATCAGCGGCTGGAGCTCGAGATCGCGCTGCTGGCCGAGCGGCTCGATGTCACGGAAGAGATCGTCCGGTTTCGCTCGCACTTGAAATTCTTTTTGGAAGCTATGGCTGCGCCCGAAGCCGCCGGACGCAAACTTAACTTTATCATTCAGGAGATGAACCGCGAAGTGAATACGATTGGCTCCAAGACAGGTCAGGCCGATGTGGCACACCATGTTGTCATGATTAAGCAGGAAATGGAAAAGATACGCGAACAAGTTCAGAATATCGAATGATACACCGTTCGTGCTGGACTGCTGTTATACTTGCATTTGCGCTCGTCGCGTGCTCTTGTGCGGCGCATAGCTCGCACAGTAACGCTCCGCAAGCTTCCCTATCGACCGACGATTCGATTTTCGCCGCGCGCATTCACACGGCGAAGGCCCTCCGGTACGATACGCTTCCGATCGGCGAGCGCATTGTCGCAATGGGTAAGCTATTTCTGGGCACGCCGTATGTCGCCGGGACGCTCGATGTCGATCCCGCGCAGGAAAACCTTGTAGTGAATTTGCACGGATTCGATTGCGTAACATTTTACGAAAACATGCTGGCGCTCGCGCGAGTCGTTCGGGAATATCCAACGCCCACTCGCCATGATTTCGAAAATGAACTGACCTTCCTTCGCTACCGTAATGGCAAGCGCGACGGCTTCCACTCCCGATTGCATTATTCTATCGATTATTTTTACAACAATCAGCAGAAAGGTGTGCTCAAAATAGTGACGAAAGAAGCCGGCGGCACTTACGCAAAGTATGACGACCGGGCAATCAATTTCATGACTACGCACCGCACGAGCTACAAGCAACTCGCGCAGAACGACACCGAATATGCCGCGATGCTCGAAATCGAAAACGATATTCATGCGCGAAGAGCATTTTATTATATTCCAAAAGAACATGTTGCGGACATGGAAAAAAATATCGAGACCGGCGATATTCTCGGCATCACGACGAATGTACCCGGACTCGACTGCTCGCATACCGGTATTGCAGTGCGTATGCCGAAAGATGGCCGGATACATTTTATGCACGCATCCAGTTTGATGGGGCAAGTAATTATTAGTCCGGAGCCGCTCGCCGAATACCTTACACACAGCTCGCATCAAACAGGAATTATGGTCAATCGGCCGATAGAAGTTAGCATTGGGCGGGTGGGCGCTCGAGCCATTCATCGCAATTAATATGGTCACACGAGACGAAGTAAAAAAAGTAGCGGACCTCGCAAAATTAGAATTTGAATCCAATGAATTGGACGCGCTTACGACCGAGCTCAATAGTGTCTTAGGCTACATCGACCAGCTAAAAGAACTCGATGTAAGCGCCATCGCTCCGCTCGAAAATTTAAATGAAGCGGTAGAATCTCCGGTGCTCCGCAAAGACGAAGTTCGGCAATCACTCAGTGTGGAAGAAGCGCTGAAGAATGCTCCGAAATCGGCTGACAATTATTTTCTTGTCCCGAAAGTCCTTGCGCAGGAAGTTAAAACCTATGTCGAGCAGGACATCGTAGGCGACGAGGAGGAAGAATTACTCTGAATGGTGCGTAACAGGCTCCGATGATTTCCTTTTTCGTTCGAATGCAGCGCGGGCATTACCGATAGCCTCGCGGGCGGCAGCCGCTTCGATCCACTTACCGATACGTACTTCTTTATTTTCGAGCTGTTTGTAGGTGACGAAAAATTGCTCGATTTCGACACGAAGGTGCGGCTGCAGGTCCGTATAATTTTTCATCTGATTAACGAGCGGATCGAACGCCGCGACCGAAAGAATTTTGAGGTCGTTCTCTTGTTGATCGCGCACTTCGAGTCCGCCGATGGGAATAACATCGAGCACGAGGCCCGTGGCGAGTGGCTGATCGGTGAAGACGAGTACATCGAGCGGATCGCCATCATGCCAGAGTGTGCTTGGGACAAATCCGTACGCCGTCGGATAATGCACCGCCGAAAACAGTACGCGGTCGAGCTTGAAGACTTCAAGCTCCGCATCGTATTCGATCTTATTCCGCGAGCCCTTCGGTATCTCGATCACGGCATGGACCATCTCTGGCGATGAGGAGCCAATCGGTAAATTCTTTAGATTCGGCATAAAATCTGGATTACGCGGATTAAGCTGATTTCGTTGATGGACTGTCTATTTTTCTCATCCAAAAACAAGGCCGGGATTTCTCCTAATAAACATCGTCGTGCGTTCCGATGTCTTCGAACACGACCAAATCCGACTGGACAAACGAAAAAACAACCCGCAACTTTCGGGTTAGGCTAAATGCCATCGAATCCTTTAGGTTGCCCGAAAGCTTATGAGTATCGAGCGAAGGGTCGTATGGGTTTTTGATAAACACTTCTAATTTCTCTTCTCAGCCTATCGCGCAATTCGGGCCGGCGACGAACGAGCTTCGAATAGGCGCGAATAAACCCACTACTCTCGACAATTTTAATCACGATGTTCGAGGCGGCGCATAAATTCAGCTACGTCAGCAGTTGGAAGGCGCTTTCCACTATCTACCTCTTCAATGGCCCGAACATGATTCTCATGCATCTCCTGCCTCCGCGCCTCAATAAGATCGCGCTTGAGAAGATGTTCTAATTCTACTTTTTCTTCAACGGGCCGGTGTCGAACTTCCTCCACTAAATCCGAGAATGTCATGCTCATGGCTTTTATCCTTTATACGATAGTAATTAAATTTGCCTGGAAGCGGTTCCAATTCCAGTCTGCTAAGACATTCTTTTGGAGATGCAACTCGTTACTCATCACTCGTTACTCGCTACATAAATAATGTTCTCTCGCTGCTACACTGCGACTACGCAGGGAATCGATGCATTTACGGTAGAGATTGAAACGCACGTCGAAGCGCACGTACCGGGCTTCGCAATAGTCGGCTTGCCCGATTCGGCCGTCCGCGAAAGCAAAGAGCGCGTGATCTCCGCGATGAAAAATAGCGCGATCCCCTTCGATATGAACCGGCGCATTACGATCAATCTCGCGCCGGCGGACGTCCGAAAAGAAGGCAGTTCGTTCGATTTGCCGATCGCGCTCGGGTTGCTTGCGACAACAGGGGTGGTCGAAGTCGATAAGCTGCGCGAGTACGTAATGCTGGGCGAGCTTGCGCTCGATGGAACGGTCCGGCCCGTGCATGGCGCGTTGAACATAGCACTCCATGCGCGGCAGATGAAGAAGAAACATCCGCATCTCAAAGGCATGATCCTGCCGATGGAGAATGCCAGCGAAGCGGCGCTCGTCAAAGAGATCGACGTATTCGGAGTTCATACGCTGCGAGAAGCCATCGACTTCCTGAACGGACTGAACGCACTCGATCCGGTACGCGTCGATATTGAAAGAATTTTCCGGGAAGACGATACGCACACGATGTTCGACTTCGCCGAAGTCAAGGGGCAGGAAGCCGTCAAGCGCGCGCTCGAAGTGGCCGCCGCAGGAGGGCATAATATCATTATGGTCGGCGCGCCTGGCTCGGGCAAGAGTATGCTCGCCAAACGATTTCCTTCTGTGCTGCCGCCGCTTACGTTCGACGAAGCACTCGAAACGACGAAGATCCATAGCGTTGCCGGGACGCTTCCTCCGAGTACGCCGCTCATCACCACGCGGCCATTTCGATCGCCGCACCATACAATATCGGACGCCGCGCTCGTG
>DASZLH010000182.1:0-4549 GCA_035552495.1 Kapaibacterium sp. (SeqCode)
CGTCTTCGGCCGTCGAGGCAGTCGAAACGCGATGCCCCCCCCGTTCCAGTATCGTGCGGTACGTCAGGAGGATATTTTGCTCGTCATCTACTAATAAAACATTCGCCATAAATCAAATTCTAACAATAAAATTACGATGCACTAAAATTACGATCCGGGAGCGAGGGGAAGCGTAATACAAATCGTCGCTCCATTCGATGTTCCAGTCGCATTGGCAGCGACAAATTCGATCGACCCTCGATGTAAGTCTATCAGTTTTTTCACCAAAGGAAGTTTAAGTCCCAACCCCGATGTGCGACGTTTCGGCAATGGACTAAATACGTCGCCCTTTTCTTCCATTGTAAGCGCCTCCGGGCGGTTATCCTGTATCGTAATGGCGCAGTGCGCTCCATTAGAAACAGAGACCGTTACCGATGTAGCCCCACTTTGCACCGCATACGCGACTAACGCTCGTAATATAAATTGCAGCGCTCCCGTATCCGCGACTACTCGAATCGGCTCTTTGGAATCCAGAAATATAACTGGTTCACCGTCCTTCAAGAGTTCTGCAACACGCATTCGAACGAATTCATTAATTTCGATTGGCATCGCCAGCACGGATTCCGTTGTCACATACTTCGAGAATTCTTCGACGATCTCCTTCAGCTTTTTGCACTCTTCCCCGATACTCTCGATGAATGGCTTTATATTCTCGACTTCGATCTTGCCTCCTTCGGCCGTTTCGATAAAGTCCTGTATGAGAAACGCCGCGCTGGAAATAGCGCTAATGGGGTTATTCAACTCGTGGGCAAGATGACGCCCTAATCGGGGCAGAAACTCTGCCTCCAATTCCGGTTTCGTCTCCAGTTCTGGTTTTAAAATATTAGCAGCCACGAATATGCCGCGCAACTTCCTTTTCGCGCAATTATTCCCAATTGAATCCTGCTATGGAAAAACTGCACCAACCGGAAAGTAATTCGCTGTGTAGCGCCCAACTTTAGTTGGGCGAGGAAGGAATCAAACCGTATCGGCGGGATTCTTTCTTATTCGCCCAACTAAAGTTGGGCGCTACACTATGGCTTCTTTTTCTTCGGCTGCTCTTTTACTTTCCGAATGTATTCGAGGATTTCTTTGGCAGATTTATTCTCCGGATCGAGCTTGAGCGCCTTGTTGGTATATTCTTCGGCTTTATCGATGTCCTGCATTTGCACGTATGCCTGTGCTTCCAGCAACTCGAAATTGAGCAGAAACGGCGATTTCCCCGTTTCGAGCGCCCGGATGGCCGGCCCGTCTTCATCGAGCGTTTTCTGCCATTCTTTAAGAGCAAAATAATGATACCCTATCAGCCCTTCCGCAATCGCTGCAGTATCGGTATTACCTTTGGCCTTTGCGACTTCCTCCAGCTTTTGAAATGCTGCCATCGCAGAGTCCGATGCGGTATTGTTCATGTAGTCCAATGCCATCTGAAATCGAGCTTTTACGGAATTCGGATCGAGCGCGAGCGCCTTTTGATAATACTCCTCCGCTACATCCGTTTTTTTAGCTGCGGCATAAATTTGTCCGGCCGCGAGATACGAATCGACGCTCGGCGAGACCTGCGCTATTTGAGCAAACACGTCCGCCGACTCCGAATACCGCTTCTGCCAATAGAGCCAGCTCGCGATCTGGGACATGACTTGCTGCTTTTCCTGCGCCGAACGGACGGTATCGTTTACCAGCGACTGGCGAAGTTTCTCGACCGCACCCGTGGTATCGCCCGTCATAAATAATGCTACTCCATAAAACGTATAATCGCGCGGTTCGAGGTGCGCGGCACTGCGATAAATCTCGAGCGCCTTGGGGTATTCTTTCCCATAAAAATAACTGCGCGCGAGAAGCACCTGCGAAAGTGCTTTCAATGAATCGTTCGAGGAGACCGCTTGCAATGCCGGCATCGCTTCCTGATATTGCCCCGATTCGGTCAAGGCACGTGCGAGCAGCCACTGACCATAAATATCGTTCGGCTTTAGCTCCACATACCGTTTGGCATACGCAGCCGCATTGGGGTATTGCTGTCCGAGAAAATAGAGATTGCCAATTTGGTAATACGCATCGGCGTAGGTCGAATCGACATGAAGTATCTTCAGCCATTCGTTCGCCGATTCGTTATACCTGCGCGCCCGATAATACATCGAAGCAAGCCGAGCGAGGACTGTAATATCGTTCGGGGCGAGCTTCATCGCCTGCTCGTACTGGCCGATTGCCAAGTCTGGAATATGCTGCCGCTCGTATAATTCCGCCAAGCCCAAATACGAACGAACATCTTTATCGTTGATTTGCTGTGCGCGATAAAGCGTGATCTCGGCCGGCTTCAGCGAATCAATCGAGATATAGTAACGACTGAGCGCCAGATATGTCCCGATCTCCTTATCATTGAGCTTCATCGCCTGATTGAATTCATCGAGGGCATCGTGGACTTTGCCTTCTTTAGCAAATACCTGGCCTCGCGCAATGCGGACGAGAATATTCCGGCGGTCGATGTCGAACCCGGCCTGTGCTTCCGGCGCGGCGGCGGCGATGTTATTCATATCGACATACGCGATCGCGAGGCCGGCGTGCGCTTCGGCATTTTTCGGATCTTGCTTGGTCAGCGCCTGCAAATTTTCCACAGCCTGGCGGTCGTTACCGAGATCGATGAACCGCATGGCAGCTTTCACTCTGGAATCGGTCGCCTGCGCATGAATATTCGGCGCGGAAATCCCGATCACAAAAATTAAAGAAAATAAAATTAAAACACTCTTCATAATATGTTCTACTAATTTCCTAAAAATTCGTTTCAGTTTACTTGGGTGGCACGATGCGAATAATTTGCGTTTTGGGCAATACGTCGAAATTTTTGAATATGATCTGCCCATGTGCGGTCATTGCATAAGCTAAAAATCCGCGTGGCAGCGTATTTGGCGATTCGAATGAATATCCGGTGACGGTCGTCGTAAGCGGATACAGCCCCTGGTAGACATAGACCATGTTCAGAATAATGGGCTGCGTAATGCCGAGCGAACTGGAATCCGCCGGGATAATCGGCAGCACTTTTACGCTCGAATCTCCGCTCGATTCGAGCTGGTGATTCCAGGCCGAGCCGATGAAGCCGATCGCATTGGGGTCGAGCCGAACGTACGCGATAACGCTGTCTGTCGTGGAAAATCGTCGAATGTGTCCCTGCGTGACCTGACCTGCTCCAAGAAACATCGAGTCAATGATATACTCCATGCTCGATGGATAGGCCGGAAATACGAATGAAATATCGGCGTTCGTAAAAGTTTTCCCGGGGTCTGGAATTGAACGAGTGAGCGCCGGCCAATTTTTCGTCTCGTTCGTTATTATTTTTCGAAGGTCGCTAAGTGCCAATGCCGCCAGCGGGTTTTTATTCGAAACGATACATCCGATACCGTCTTCCGCGATAGTAAATTCGGGCAATTGGACCGAATCCTTTTGAATCACCGCCCGCTCTTCCGGTGTCAGTGTGCGATCAATAATAACTGCGCGCGCATCTCTATTGAGCAACTCCCGCACGGCCTCGGCGGCGCTCACATATTTTACGGTGAGCTTCGCATTCGGATTTTCCTTCATAAATCCATCCAAGAGACTATCGACGACCGGTTTCAGTGCTTCATCCGCGACCAACTGGAACGTGCCGGAGGTCGCGGTTTCGGAGGGTGGGTTCTGAGAGGATTTACTGCATCCGGTAAGCGTCGCCCCAATGAGAAGCGCAATGGTAAAGGCTGAGCGGAGTTTCATTGTCCTTTTGCTTTTGTGGTCGGAGTCGGAATGTTCTTCGCATCGAGGCCAGCATTCGCTTCCAACTTGGCTGCTTGTTTTAAGGTCCTCCATCCTGTAAAAATTCGGAACAGTCCATAGAGCACGATTACCCCGCCAAAAACCATAGAAAATTGACGGTTATCACCGAGCCGAGGCGATATAACGAAGATAAATCCCGCAATGAACAGGCCGATCAGGCCCAACAGGATGTGAACGATTCCGCCAATCTTCGTCGGTTGCCTTCTACCGATTGGACCCGGTGCCAGCATAAAAAGTTTCGAAAAGAGAGAAAAGAGGGACGGCGTTTTACACGGCCATAGGCGGTGCTCTGTCCCTCCAATAATAACCGATTACTTCAGCTTGAACGTGATCGTCCGAGTGATCCAGATACGAAGCGGCGTGCCATTCTGCCGCGCCGGTGTGAATTTCGCTTTCATCATCGCGTCCTGGGCCGCCTGTTTGAATACATCGTAGTCCGATTTGAGGATATCGACTTTCTCGACGTGCCCATCTTTTGCGATCAGCGCCTGCACGATCACTTTTCCTTCCAACCCGCTGCGCCGCGCGACTTCCGGGTATTGGATCAGCTTTTCGATCGGCGTGACTGGCTCCGGCTCATCGGAAACATCGAAGAACTCGTCCTTGGACGGCTCGGCTTCAACCGGCACACTGATCTGCACCGGAGCGCTCTGGACGAGTGACGTAACCTGCCCTGTCCCCTGCGAGACGGGCGCGGGAGCCGGCTGGTTCATGTCCGGCAGCGTGAGCTGCG
>DASZLH010000183.1:0-9443 GCA_035552495.1 Kapaibacterium sp. (SeqCode)
GTCCGCGTTTCTTGCAAATATGTCGCATGAGATCCGGACACCGATGACGGCGATCCTTGGATTTTCGGACATACTCGCTTCCGAACTTTCCAATCGCGTGACCGAGCAGCATTATACGTTTCTGCGCTCGATCAGTGTTTCCGGAAAGCGGCTGCTCAGCCTGATTAACGATATTCTCGACCTATCAAAAATCGAAGCGGGCCGTTTGGAAATGGAATTTCAGGACCTCGACGTGGCTGCCGAAATCGACGCCGCGCTTTCCCCGCTCGCCTGGATTGCAAAACAAAAGTCGCTGGCTACCAATGTCGTACATTATCCCGATCGTCTGAATATCTATGCGGACCGTCAGCGGCTCGGGCAGGTGCTCACCAATATTATTGGGAATGCCATTAAGTTTACACGCCAGGGATCGATCACCGTCCGCACGGTCGTTCGGCAGCCTGCCCGGGCGTTGCCGGGCGAAGGACAAAAGTTTATCTCGATCGAAATCGAAGATACCGGCATCGGGATCAGCGAAGACTTCCTACCTTATTTGTTCGATGAATTCCGGCAGGAGCATGGAGGCTCCGCGAAAGAATATGGCGGCACGGGTCTGGGACTTGCGATCTCCCGGAGGCTTGTCACACTGATGGACGGCACGTTGGAAGTTCACTCGCAGCCGAATGTGGGTACGATGTTCAGTATAGTCTTGCCGCTTTCGGAACCGGGAGCGCACGGCACAAAACCTTCTCTCAAACGAGAGGTATCGGACGTAGTGCGAGTCGCAGTCGCACCATCGCAAAAGACTTCCGCTAAAGGCCCGCTCGTGCTCGTGGTCGAAGACAATATCGAAACGCAGCGCCTTATTCAGGTATATCTCAAAGGGAGCTACCGTGTGGTCTCGGCCGCGAATGCGGAGGAAGCCTTCGAGGCGATCGAGCGCGACGTGCCCGATGTCATACTCATGGATATTAATCTTCCGGGCAAGGACGGGCTTACGATCACCCGCGAGATACGCGCAGGTACGCGCTGCCCGAATATTCCGATCGTCGCGCTGACGGCTTTTGCTATGACGGGCGACCGCCAGCGATGCCTCGAAGCCGGCTGTACCGATTATCTCACCAAGCCGGCAACCAAACGGGAAGTGCTGGAAATGATCAATCGAGTCGTTGCGGAAGCCAAGTAATATGTGGCGCAACAGTTGCGCGGCTTGTTATATTATTAATGTTTGACGATGCCAGCAGGAGGGTTCGCTATCCCCGGTAATTTTGCGCTGGTGCTGCTCGGGGGCGAAATATCCGATACGAGTTTCCTCGCCGATTTAGCGGCGAGTGCGTGTTGCATCGTGTGTGCCGATAGCGGCGCCGAATATGCGAACGCGCTCCAATTGAACGTCGATGCGATTGTGGGGGATTTCGATTCCATTTCCCAAAGCACGCTCGAATATTTTCGCGCGAAAGGGACGAAGATCGTGCGCATTCCCGAACAAAACAGCAACGATTTCGAGAAAGCACTGCGCCATCTTTCCACGACGTTTCACGGACACGTGAAAGTGCTCGGCGTTACCGGAAAACGGACCGACCATACGCTTGCAAATTTTAGCGTGATGCTCCGCTTCACCGATCGCTTCGATAGCGTAATGGCCTACGATGAAACCGCCGATCACCGGTTCCTTACTAAGAAGCACCCGCAGTGTTCGATCGAGTGTCCGTTTGGCACCACGATCTCGCTCGTGCCGTTTGGCACCGCGAGCGGAATTACGACGGTGAACCTTCAGTGGCCGCTTTCATCCGACACGCTTCTTCTGGGCGAGCGCGAAGGCCTCAGCAATGTCGCAATCGGCTCGCCCGTCGAAATTCGAATCGAAGACGGAGCGCTGCTCGTGACGGTCAATCGTGAAGCATAGCTCGATCTTCGCCGGGCGTGCTTTAGTAGCGGTGCGTGGTATCCATCGCGTGGGTTGTATCGGAGGGAGTGCCGTTGGGAGTCGTCGTTGCCGCAGGACCGGTATTGCCCGCGCCGTTAGCGTTACCACCGCCGGATGGTTGAGTTGAATACTGCGAAGAGGAGCCTGTCGTGTTCGTTGTGCTGCTCGAAGTCGAATCGTAATTCTGGTCCTGCGATTGTTTTGCGCACGCAGCTAAGGCGAATCCGGCGAAAATAAGAATAAAGGTTTTTCTCATAAGAAAGCTAAAAATAAGTTATTTGCGCTTTCCTGCAAAAAATTGGCCAACTTTTACCTTAATAAAACCAACTCCTTTGATCCATGATACTTTAACCATCCCACATTTGATTTTGGCACGAACGCTGAGGCGTACTTGTTCGCCGAATCCACGAAATAGTATGCAGTAATATGTTTGAAAGTCTTAGTTCGCGGTTCGAAGAGGTCTATAAGAAGATACGCGGTCAGGCACGACTGACGGAAGGCAATGTCGATGACATCGTGCGGGATATTCGCCGGACGCTGCTGGACGCCGACGTCAATTACAAAGTCGCGAAGAAATTCGTCGAGGATGTGCAGTCGAAGGCCCTCGGCAGCGATGTCCTCCGCTCGGTAAGCCCGGAACAGCAGTTCGTCAAAATCCTCTACGATGAACTCGTCTCGATGATGGGTACGACCTCGAGCGACATCCGTTTCTCGACGGAACTACCGACGATCGTAATGGTGTGCGGGCTGCAAGGCTCGGGTAAAACGACGTTCACCGCCAAACTTGCGAACCTCTTAAAAGATAAAAACCGGAAGCCGCTCCTGGTTGCCGCAGATATCTATCGGCCTGCTGCTATCGAGCAATTAAAGCTGCTCGGCGAGCAGGCTGGCGTTCCGGTCTTTACGCTGGAAGGCGAAAAAAATGCAGTGAAGATCGCGGAGGAAGCCGTTCGTTACGCAAGGAATAATGCATACGAGACGGTCATCATCGATACTGCAGGCCGTCTGACGATCGACGAAGTGATGATGCAGGAAGTTGCGAACATCAAGTCGAAAGTCAAGCCGCATGAGATTCTGTTCGTCTGCGATGCCATGACGGGACAGGACGCGGTCAATACGGCGAAAGCGTTTCATGACCGGCTGAAGTTCGATGGTATTGTTCTCACAAAACTCGATGGCGATGCGCGCGGCGGCGCGGCGCTTTCGATTCGCTCGATCGTCGAGGAGCCGATCAAGTTTGTCTCGACCGGCGAAAAACTCGATGCGATCGAGCCGTTCTATCCGGACCGCATGGCCTCGCGTATTCTTGGCATGGGCGACGTCGTTTCGCTCGTCGAGCGCGCGCAGGCGCAGATCAGCGACGAAGAGGCGAAAAACGTTGAGGAAAAACTTCGAAAGAATGAATTTACATTCGACGATTTCCTCGTGCAGCTTGGGCATATTAAAAAGATGGGGTCGCTCCGCGATCTCCTCGGTATGATTCCGGGAGTGAACTCCGCGATGCTCAAAGATGCGAACATCGACGACAAGTCATTCAACCGGATCGAAGCGATCGTCCACTCGATGACAAAAGATGAGCGGCGTTATCCGCAAGTGTTGAATGGTCCGAGGCGCGCGCGTATCGCGCTTGGATCCGGCACCAGCGTGCAGGAGGTGAACCGGCTGGTCAAGCAATTTTCCGAGATGCAGAAGATGATGAAAAAACTATCGCGAGGGAAGATGACGAAGGAAGTCCGCAGCCTGATGAACGCGAGAATACCGGAAGGGATGGAGCCGTAAGTTGAAACAAATTTTCTCATCCTGCTTGTGAGGATGGTGGCTGAACTCTCGATGAATACGCGACGCTGCCTTATTAAAGGCAATCGGTTTTTTAGCGTCGTATTTTACGTCAGGCTGAAATTTCCCGCGAAGAATGAGAGCAACCATAGCCCATTGCGGGAGCCATTCCGCTCGATCTTTGTTTACACGCGCTCAATAATCGAAGACTCTGTCGCACGAGCGATCGTGCCAAATGAGCAATCATGCTGAATGAGCGATCATTTATAGCCCGTTTCATGGATTTGGGCCGGCAGACATCCTTCGAAGAACAACCTACATTTCATAACGTAAGAACCATGGTAAAACTGAGATTAGCACGTCAGGGACGCAAGAAACTCCCGATTTACAAGATTGTCGCCGCCGATAGCCGCGCTCGCCGCGATGGGCGGTTTATCGAATCGCTTGGGCAATACCGGCCTTCGAACGAGCCGGGACAGAAAGTCCAGATCAATCCGGAGCGAGCTCTATATTGGCTGAAAGTCGGCGCCCAGCCGAGCGATACCGTTCGTTCGCTGCTTTCGAGCGAAGGTATTCTCCTCAAGTGGCATTTGGAAAAGAAGCAGATCGAGCCGGCCCGCGCCGAAGAGATTTTTAACACCTGGAAAACGCAGAAAGATAATAAGCTCTCCGAGCAAGTGAACGCGAAACAGCGCGCCGCCGAGGATGTCAAACGCAAGAAAGCCGAAGCCAAAAAAGCTGCGGAAACAGCTGCCGCTGAGCAAGCCGCTGCAGAGCAAGCTGCGGCCCAGCAAGCCGCCGCTGCGGAGCAAACTTCTGCTGCGGAACCTGTTGCAGTTGCTTCCGAAGCCATTCCTTCGGAAGCTGGTACAAAGGAAGAGTCTCCTGCTGAAGGTGCAGCGGTCGGCGATACCGCTTCAGTGACGGCTGAGGAACGGCCATCGGAAAGCGTCGAAGGCTGAACCAGCTAACCATTGAATATCAATGAGTTAGCATGAATACTTAAAGTTATTTACAAGTCCTGAAGCGCATTGCTTCAGGACTTTTTTATTTGAATAGTCGAATGGAAGATCTCGTATTAATTGCCAAAATACTCAAGCCGCATGGAATTACCGGCGAGGTCGCAGTCGAATCCTTTACCCATGATGACCAACGATTCGAGAAGCTGGACCGAATCTTTCTGCGCGATAAAAAGGGGAGTATTTTGGAGAAAGCGGTCGAGTCCTTCCGTTTGACGGCCAAAGGCGTTTTACTGAAATTAGCCGGAGTGGACGATCGCGATGCCGCCGAAGCGCTCCGGAATATGGAAGTACTGATCCCCGAAAATGAGCGTCCGAAGCTTCCGGAAGGACAGGCTTATTACGATGAGATCGCCGGCATGACAGTCATCGACGATGAATCGGGAGAAGAGTTGGGGAAAGTGGTCAACGTGATCGAAGCGCCCGCCGGGGAAGTTTTCGTGCTCGATCTGAAAGGCAAGGAGCATCTCGTAACGAACGCCGGCGAGGAAGTCCGTCGAGTCGATACCAAAAAAAAGGAGCTTCGCGTGAAGCTCCTTCCGGAATATTAAACCGTAATTTTATTACGCAACGCCGTTCGTCGATTGTTCCATAATTGGTGTGGCAGTCCGCTTGCGGGCGCCCATCATAATGCCAATGGGTACGATCACGCAATAGCCGAGGAGCAGGATAATCGGGCTGATCGTCAGCGCCATGGTGCTCATGGTCGGGCTTACGTACATCACAATATAACCCAGTACGATGACCGCAACCCCGAGCAGAATAACGCGAATGTTCTTCTGATCGAACGGCATCTGAAACGGCTTTACGTTTGTGGTCTGGGCCTTCTTTACGCCCGTGCGTCCGGGCGTCTGGCGCGATGGAGTTTGCCGTGGTTGCGTCCGTACCGGACGGCTGGGAGTTACTGTTTGCTTCGACATGCTTCTTATTTTCGAAATGCTCGGAATATCGGAAAGCTAACTCTGCCATGCTTCTTCCCGTTCCAGCCAGTAATAAGTGGATGGGCAACGAGTACCAAAAGTCTCTTCTTCCAGTGCTTGCGGATTTTTGCTCTGGACTTAACTCCATGTTACTCCTTACTATTTCTCTTCGCTCAGCCTTCCATTCTCCAGATGAAACACGCGGTCGGCTTGTTTGGCGAGATCGAGATTGTGGGTCGCGATGAGGAAGGTTTGCCGGTGCTTGCGCGAGAGATTCACGATGATGTTGAATAATATTTCGCTGTTACGCGTATCGAGATTGCCGGTCGGTTCGTCGGCGAGTATGAGGGCGGGATGCATCAGGAACGCGCGCGCGACGGCTACCCGCTGGGACTCTCCGCCGGAGAGCATAGAGGGACGGTGCTCGGTCCGCTCGGCCAGCCCGACATCGGTAAGCAATTCGGTTGCACGCTCGCGCACCTGATCGAACGATTGCCCCGCGATGAGCGCCGGCATCGCAACGTTTTCGAGCGCGGTGAACTCCGGCAGCAAATGATGGAATTGAAAGATAAATCCGATACGCCGATTACGGAAATTACTGAGATCGCGGTCGTTCAGGTTCGCGACGTTTTTTCCTTCGATGAAAATCTCGCCGGAAGTAGGGCGGTCGAGCGTCCCGAGCAGATGCAGCAGTGTGCTCTTGCCCGTCCCCGAAGGACCGAAGAGCGTCGCCAACTCACCTTCATCGAGCGAAAAATCGAGCCCTGCAAACACTTCGACATCGGCGCGTCCTGCAACGGGGAAGCGTTTGGTTAATGTTCGTGCCTCAAGGAGCGCATTTGCCATGTGGAAAAAAAGAATATGATGGTGTCGATCGTACGTTCTTTAGCGACTTCGTAATTTTATATGCAATTTCCAAGAACGAGTTATTTCTTGTTTTATTTCTCCGCCACCATCGACTTCTGCGCCCAATTGATTTTAGCAAGAAGCAAGTGGCATTTGATTCTGCTTGTAACGCAAGCGGCGCGAATTTTATTCATGCAGTCTTTCAGGTCGAATAACAGATTGAACTATGAGTCAATAGTCTAAGTTTTTACCCCATGCTTCAAATTACTCAAAGCTCTCAGCGCGACGGCTTGACCTTTAGTCTCAATCCCCGGAGTCAGTTGAAATTACTCCAGGTCGAACCCAAAATTCATCCTCTTCCACGGGTCTTCATCGCATTCGATACCGCGAGCGATCTCCAGGATTACCGCGGGGACTTGTACGAGCAGATTGCGCAACTTCTTACGCAGCTTTCAGAAGAAGAATTGATGGAAAAATTTGGAGGCTATGAAGTTGTCGATCCTGTAACGGGCCAGAGATTTTATCCGAATGCCTGATCGAAGGTCGCTATATATTGGACGTAGTGGTGAGCTGGCCGTGCTCTCTGAATTTCTATCTCGCGGTTATAATGCGGCAACGCCGGAAATCGATATCGGAGAAGATGTCTTTGTTATCGAGGACGGATCGGAGGGATACTGGCCTGTCCAGGTTAAAACTGCATCCGCGGAAGAGCGATCGGACGGTTCTTGTCGGGCACAATTCCAATTTCGACGAGATCAATTAGTAAAAACTCCTAACGTAGAACTCACCTACATCTTAGTTCTTCGAAGAAATAAACAATGGGCAAGCTTTCTCATCATTCCCAGGAGAAAGTTAAGTGAGATGTATGAATTGGGCAACTTGGGCGCGCAGCAGGGACTGCTCTTGACGTGGGAGTTTGTATACGATAGGGAGATCATCCGATGTCAGCAGGCAGATTTCACGAAATTTGAGTCCGACTGGGAAACTCAGTGGCCGGAAATCCTGGACAAAACACTATAAGCGCGATCTGTGCGCAGCACGATTTTGCAATTCGTCCCGATCGACTTTTTCATTCCCACCTCAAGGCTTGCGCCGGTTCGACTTTGGCGGCGCGGCGCGAAGGGAACAGCGAGCAGACGACGGTCAGCAGAAATGAACCAAGCCCCACGGCCAGGAAATCGGTCCATCGGAGTTCGACCGGGAGCGCCGGAATAATATAAACGCTCATATCTAATTTGAAAAATCCAAACTCTTTTTGCAGCAGAACGACGATCAGTCCGAGAAGGCAGCCGGCGATCGTGCCGATCGTGCCAATGAGAATGCCCTCGTATAGATAGATATTTCGAATACCGAGTATCGGCGCACCCAGCGCGCGGAGCAGGCCAATATCGCGCTGCTTTTCGAAAACGGTGAGCGTCAGCGAGCTAAAAATATTGAACGCCGCCACCGCTACGATCAGGAACAGAATAATATACGCGACCCACCGCTCGATCTCCATCACAGAGTAAAGCTCCGTGTGCAGATCGTACCAGGACTGCACTTCATATCGGGTCGGTCCCCCCTCCTTACCGAAGGAGGGGGTAGGGGATGGTTGAATCACCGCTTCGATTTGCTTTTTAATCTCGTTGGAATTGCGAATGTCGCTTGTTTTAATATCAATTGTCGTCGCGGTGTTGGGAGGCATATCGAAGAGATCGCGCGCGACTTCAGGGCTGGTATAGACATTCGACGCATCGTAGTCCCGATTGTTCGCTGCAAAAATCCCGCGGACAATAAGGCGGCGCGTTCGCGGTGAGACTGGCTCCGTCAAAATGCGTTCGAGTCCGACGGGGCTGTAAGTTTCGAGGCTGTCGCCTATTTGGATGGCGAGTTCATCGGCGAGGATTTGCCCGACGACAATGCCTTCGGAGTCGAGCCGGAGCTTTCCGGTCTGAATACTTTTTGCCAGTCCCGAAACATTCTTCGCATCGTTCTCGGAAATGCCGGTGAGATCGACGACCATCGGCAGTGTATAGTGTACGAGCACGGCTTTGCCGTGAATAGCCGGCGCGGCAAAGCGCACGTCCGGGTTTTGCCGGACGATACGGATAAGGCTGTCGGCATTTGTGATGACCGGGCGTGCGGCGGTGTTAGATGTATCGGTAGTCGTCGCGGTGATTCGAATATGCGGATCGAAACTCACGTAAATATCGGTTACGACGGATGAAAATCCGTTGAAGACCGAGAGTACGATAATGAGAGCCGCCGTCCCGACCATCAGGCCGAGCATCGAAAGAATGCTAATGATCGTAATGAAATTCTCGCGGCGTTTCGAGAACGCATAGCGCCGGGCAAGGAAGTATTCATACCGCATGGGGATACAAAAATACCAATTTTAAGAGAATCATTACTCGAATAATAGAATTATTATAATTTAAATGATACCGTCAACGGTTGTTGTGAATCCTGCCATGCGTATACGCCATCTGATTCTGCTGGTCATTTTATTCATTCCAATTCAATTCGTCCGCGCGCAAACGGTTACAGTGACCGACCTGATGCCGCTAAATCTCGGCCAATATGTCGAATACAATGAGTACGATACCGCTTCATCCGGTTCCGCTCCGGCAAAAAGCCGAGCGTCCTATAGCGTGTTCGGAACAGGACTGAATTTCCAGGGCGCGAGCGGTGTGGCACGGGTGCGAGATTCGAGCGCAATATCCGGGAATTCCGCCACCATAACCGATCTTCATTATCTTGCAACCGGTAGCGGCGATATTCAGATTTTTGCCGATTCGACTATATTAACTTTGGTCGTGCCGCCTTCGCTGCTTGCCGGCGCGAAGATCAATGCGCCGAATCAATTTGTCGATTATTTAAAAACATCCGGAGTAAGTAACACCTATGCCATCACGACTGTGACCGGATCTACCACTTACCAGGGTATCCCTATCAATGTATCGGTTACCTTTACTGGGACTTATCGAGGGATGGAGC
>DASZLH010000184.1:0-5309 GCA_035552495.1 Kapaibacterium sp. (SeqCode)
AATGCCAGCAAGCTAACTCCAGGAATTTATCTATGCCGGCTCAGTACGGATAGAATAGAGCAAGTAATAAAGCTCGTTGTGCAGCGATAAGTTACGCAAGAGCTAAGATATACTCTCCACGTTCCCCTCTCACTACCGCAGAAGAAAAGAAAAAATACAATTATTCCCCTCCCGCTTGCGAGAGTGGTTAGGGAAGAGTCTTGCGGAGATCGTAAACTATCCTGAAGCTGGATCATTATCCCGAACCCTCCCCCGGCCCTTCCCTCTGCTGAGGGAGGGGAGAAAGTACATTGAAAATGCGCTGCCGAAAATCCGTCTGTGTCTAAGGCAATCCGCCGCCCCGGATTGCCTCACTCCTAATTACACAAAAGAAAGCCCGGAAGGAGGCCCGGCACACAGGGCGAGTGTGTGGACACACGAGATCAGTAATGGAATCCCCGACAAACCACCCCCGCCCTTCCTTCGTAAGGAGGGGGAGAAGCATCATTCTTATCTTCTCTCTCTTATTTTGTAAAAAAGGAAATTTTTAAGTCCTTATATATCAAGGACTTAGGGGAATTTTAGAAAATAAATATAAAAATATTGATTTTTGCCGAACTTTCTTTAACGGCTTTTATGTTTTACTATATGAAATGCCGAACCTCATTCTTTTTGTGTTGTCCTTGCCAGCTTTTATGTTGTCATTGCGAGTAGAAGAAAGCGACCGAAGGAAGCTTTCTTCTACTCGCAATCCAGTGGTCCGTTATTCGAACGCTCGGGGTTGCTTCGAAGAAAATTGCTTCGCTTTGCTTCGTAATTTTCTCCTCGCAATGACATTCGAAACAGCAGGAAATTCTTTCTTTGGGAAGGCAATAAGAGTTCATGAACAAGTTCCCAACACCAACATCAAGATTATTTTGTCCTCTAATTCAAAGAGAAAATGCTTTATGCGGGAGCCTGATGGGTTCATGAATTTCGGGCGAACACCAACATCAAGTTCTTTTGGCATTATCGCTAAAAGCCTCTTATCGAGAATGCTCTTAGTTAGAACCCTCTTCCGAACTGGAAGTGCGTCTGCCATCCCGAAGGCGACCCGAATGCTCCGAGTGGATCGAAGCCATAGCCAAAGTCGATGCCGATAAGCCCGACGGCCGGGACCTGCACTCTGCCACCGACACCGAGCGATCGCTTCAAATCGAAAAGATCGGCATGAGAAAAATCTGCCCAGACGTTGCCAGCCTCGGCAAACGTGAGGAAATAAATCGGGATCGGTTCGAGGCTTACGATAAAGCGAAGCTCCGCTACAAAGCGAGAGTATGCAAGCCCACCCGAAGCGTAGGACGAGCTGGTCTTCGCTCCCTGCACTCCGACCTGGGCATCGGGATAACCACGCAGCGGTATGCTGAAAATTCCGGTGGCGAGCCCACTGCCACCCATGACGAAGAGTTCGGTCGGCGGAACGTAGGGAGTCTTTCCTACTCCGCCCAGTTGCCCGACCTGCGCGCTGGTCATGAGTACAAGTTTATTCTGTCCACCGATGGCGAGCATCGGAGTATAAAACTTCATCGTGAAATCATTTTTGAAGTAATTGGCCGGCTGGTTCGGCGCGATAGATGCGATCGGAAGATAAGCAAAGCGAGTCAGGAAGGAGAACTCGGATCCCGTCGTCGGGAAGATTGGATTATCGGTCGATATGCGAGAAATAACCTGCTGGATGCTGGTCTCATCGTGAATACCGGTCGTGTAAATTCCACCGCCGTTAGTGATATTCGAATGCTGCGCTTTAAGTGTCCAGTCGCCACGGAAAAAGTCGTCGGGCCATCGGAATCGTCGTCCGAGCGAGAGCGCCGCGCCGTCCACATCGGCCGTGTAAATGTATTCCGTATGGGTAGTATAGACGGAGAAGCCGAGAGATGTCGGCGTTTGATTGAGCCACGGTTCGGTGAAGCTGAGCGAAAGAGTCCGATAATTGGAAGCGCCGACCTCCGCTGTCACCGACATCACTTCCCCACCACCGCCATGCAATGGATCGGTGATGTCGAAATTATTGAAGGAGACTCCGACGGAACCCGTCAGTCCAAGCACTCCCCCATATCCAACCGAAGCATTAAAGGTATCGCTCGATTTTTCCTCGACGTTATAAGTAATATCGACATCGGTCACGTCGGGCCGTGGGTTGAGCTCCGGGGTCAATTTTTCCTGATTGAAATAATTGAGCTGGGCAAGCTGCCGAATCGAACGGATGATCGCAGTTCGGCTGAAGACATCGCCGGGCCGCGTGAAGAGCTCGCGGCGGATCACATACTCTTTCGTCTTCGTGTTGCCTTTGATATCGACGTAACGGAAATAATGCTCCTTGCCTTCCTGTATGCGGATGAGCAGGTCGATCGAGTCCATTCCGACAACTGTCTCTTCCGGAAGAATAGAAGCCAGATAGCCTTTATCGTAATAGAGGGAGCCCACATCCGAAAAATCGGGCGCGGGACCGCGCAGGTTCTGCTCCAGGCGTACCATGTCGTAGATGTCGCCTTTATGAAATCCGAGATGGTCGCGGATTTCATCGGGCGTAAAGACTTCGGAGCCGATGACGGCAATATTTCGAATATGATATTGCGGACCTTCCGAGATATGGATGAGAATGTTGAGATCGTTGCCATCGGATACCCAAATCGAATCCCCGAGAATTTGGGCGTCACGAAAGCCTTTCGAATGATAATAGTCTATGATCTTTCCTTTATCGGTGGCGTACTTTGTTTCATCGAAGGAGCCGCTCGAAAAGATTTTCCACCAACGTTTTTCTTTGGTGTCCTCCATGGCGCTTCGGAGATCTCCGGAGGCGACATGCATATTGCCGGTAAACTCGATATGCCGGACGACGACTTCCTTGCCCTCATTAATGGTAATATTCAGATCGACGACGCCGGTATCGCTCGAGGGCACCTGTGCGATCGTAATCGTTGCAAAATGATAGCCTTCTTTTTCATAGAGCGCTTTTACTCTCGCCTGGGCTGTCGCAAGCTCCCAGGGCCGCACAAAATCTCCGGAGCGAAGAGCAAGTGCTTTTTCGATCTCGGTTGTCTTAATCTCTTTATTACCGGTAATGGTGTATTTCCCCAGGTGCGGAAGTTCGGTCACATGTATACCGAGAAAAAGCCCGACCGAGCCATCGGGCTGCGGCACCTGTTTTTCGACAACGACTTCGACATTGCTGAAAATCCCCATGGACCACAATTGCTGGATCGCGGCGCGAATGGCGTCGCTGGGCAGCGTCAGGTGCTCGCCTTTATAGAGGCCGCTCTGCGCAATGATCGTCTGCGGGTCGCCAGAGCGATTGCCGGAGACCGAAATACCGAGTACGGTATATTGCTGCTCCATCGTGCCCTGAGTCATCGAGGCGGGAGGAGCGCCGGATGTGTCGGAAGAGCCGGGGATTTGCGCGGAGGCATTATCCAAACCGGCGATACTCAAAACGGCGAGGAGAAAAAAGACTGCAAGAAAAAAACGCATTCGAACCGATGGAAATGGTGTAGCACTGGAAGCACCCTCGACGATGCTCGATCCGGCGAAACGAATAGACCAATTCATCATAACCCGAACGAAAGCGCCTTTGTTGCGGCAGACGGAAAATTGCTCAAGTTAATTAAAATACATAAATCATCAGGAACAGAACAATCCAGACTGCATCGACGAATTGCCAGTACAGCGCGGCGGGACGGATCAGCCCCGCCAGCGAGTTCCTCCGTTCGAGCCAGGGAATACCGATAAGCGATGCGAAAAAGAAGAGTCCATAACCAATCGCGGTAAGTGAGGCCGTCAAAATCCCAAGACGAAGCATACACGTAAAGATCCCGAAAAAAATCACAGCAACAGCCGCGGATATTGCGACGATCGTTAGCCATCCGGATAATTGTTTCAATTCCTTGCTCACACGAAGTGAGATTGCGAAGGCACCCAGATAGAGCACCCCGGCCAATACGTGCATACCGTGGAAACCCGTCAGCATAAAAAACGTAGCATCGAAGAGATTGCCTGGCATACGCATTCCGTCACTCATGATGAGCGCATGATATTCGTATGACTGAACCACGAGGAAGATCAGTCCTCCGAGCGCGGATAATGCGAGCCAACATGCTGCGTTTTTTCGCGGTGCGCTGGCTATACTCGATGCTCGACGCGCACGCCACATTGTATATCCCGAAAGCGTCAGCACAATCGTATTGATAATTCCTGCACCGAAATCCAGCGATCGAAGCCGAATGGCTGAGCCAGACTGGGTACGAATGTAGATCGTCGCAGCAATGAGTCCGAGAAAAAGGGCAGCGTCCTGAATGACGAAGAGCCACATAAAAAGTACGCCGCGACTTTTCGGTACCCAACTGCGGTGGGCAGGTGCGTCAATTGTTAGTAAGTGGTCAGGCATTTGTCTGGACCGTGAGGTCAGGGTTTTATAGTTTTATGAGACAAAGAAAATCTCATCCGGTATCCTAACTCTTATTCGCACAATTTTATCTTCGCTTTTTTAGTCTATGACGTTACAACCGGTAGCGATTAAACGATCGGCGCTTGAACTTCTGAGCGGCACATTCCGGTCGCTCCGGCACCGGAATTATCGTCTCTTCTTTTTCGGCCAACTGATCTCACTCATCGGGACGTGGCTGCAAAATACTGCGCTCGCGTGGCTTGTCTGGTCGCTTACTAAGGATGCCATGACGCTTGGTATTATGGGCTTTCTTGGCTCGATTCCCGTGCTCTTCCTTTCGATTTTTGCCGGAACGGTCGCGGATGAGAACCCCAAGCGAAGCATTCTCGTCATTACACAATCGGCGGCGGGACTTCGTTCGCTACTAATTGCCTTTGCGATCTGGAGTAATTCTGTCACTATTCTTATACTCGGGATTGCCAATCTCCTGCTCGGTGTAATCAATGCGTTCGACATGCCGACGCGTCAGGCCTTCGTAGTTGAAATGGCGAGCAAAGAAGACGTGACAAATGCCGTGGCATTGAATTCCTCCGTTTTCAACAGCGCACGACTTATCGGGCCCGCGCTCGGGGGATATATTATCTACGCTCTTTCTATTGGCATGTGTTTTTTTCTGGATGGCCTGTCCTACATCGCGGTGATCGCGGGGCTGCTTCTGATGCGATTCGATAAAGTAATAGTTCGTAAGCGTCCGCCGGAAGAATCGCGCATGAGTGCAATGAAAGAAGGCATTCAATATTTATATTCGGTCCCGCATTTTCGCGCACTGATGTTCCTGGTTATTGGAATGACGCTATTTGGTTGGAGTTATACCATCAATCTTCCGATTGTGGCAGGGGCAACGCTGCAA
>DASZLH010000185.1:0-11266 GCA_035552495.1 Kapaibacterium sp. (SeqCode)
TGGACAGCGATCGTTCCTCAAGATTCTGTTGGTATCGAAGGTTTTTATCTGCAGTGATAAGAAGATCGAATTCTGCTTCTGCTGCCTTTAACAATTCCCCATTTTTATAACTCGCAAATCCAGCTTGCTGAGCAGTCCGAACGTAATGCCCAGCGAGAAACTGCTTCATGCTGCGCGGGACGCATTCATCGAGCAGAATTCTCACGCGTTAGCATGTTCAAGCGTGAATCGTTCGGCATTGGAGAGAACCGCGATTGCCACTTCCTTACTTACGGTGGGAAATTCGTAGAGGAAGTCCTCGAGGGAATAATTTCGTTCAAGGTACTGGAATAGTGTCGAGACTGGTACACGCGTCCCGCGAAAGACTGGCACCCCACCCATCGTCTCGGGATCGACGGTAATTGGAAGATTTGCAGTTTGATTTTCCATATTGTGACTAATTCTTTCGCGACCCCAACGGTTCCACTATTACTTTGCTGCATGCTTCCGCTTGCACCTGTCCCAAACTAAAGCATGGGCCACACGGAGGCTAAAACGCCTTTCCTTCGAGAGGAGAGTTCTGATTCCACAGCGAGTCTGGCTGGGAATTAACTTTCCCACCGGCGAGCGGACGGCCCGCGCCATCGGTGTTGCTCGGCGTGCCATTGTTGAGGTAAGTGCGCACACCTTTCGGGGCTGGGCCCTGATCGCCGCCTTTCATTTCGCTGTGGCGGTCGGTCATGCGGTCCGCGCAGGATGCAAGCAATAATGTACTACCAAAAGCGAGAGCAAGAAGAAAAGAATGGAATGCTTTCATTTGATAACAAAAAATCTAACGACGGTTACAAACATAATGTATTGCCTTCACAGCATCGTGAAATGCGGCTTATAGCACCGAGAAAAAGAACTATACCTCCACCGCCCTCAGCCCCTTCTTCCCTATGTCGCTGCGATAATAGGCGCCGTTAAAGCCAATGGCGGCGACAGCATTGTAGGCTTGCGTGATCGTCGCGCGAAGATCGTCTTCGAAACCGATGGCGGTCACGGCGAGCACGCGACCACCGGAGGTAAGATAGCGGCCGCGATCGTCCTGCTTCGTAGCTCCGTGAAATACGACAAGGCCATCCTCGATCTCTTTCTTTTGCGTAAAGTCTTCGAGGCCACTGATGACTTCGCCCGTCTGGTAACTATCGGGATATCCCTGACTTGCAATCACAACGGTAACTGCCGAGGCAGGAAATTGCCGTAAAGGCAATACCGAAGCAAGATTTCCGTCCGCGCAGGCCAGGAAAATTTCGGCGAGATCGCCATCGATGAGGGGCAGTACCACTTCCGCTTCGGGATCGCCGAAGCGGACGTTGAACTCGACGACGCGCGCGCGGCCGGCGGAGATCATCAGTCCGCAATAGAGCACGCCGCGATAGAGCCGGCTCTCTTCGCGCAGGCCGCGCAATGCTGGCTCAATGATTTCTCGTTTGATCTGCTCCAGGATTTCCTCGGTCACGATCGGCGCGGGCGCGTATGCTCCCATGCCGCCGGTGTTTTTCCCGCGGTCGCCATCGAGGATGCGTTTATGGTCTTGCGCGGGAGCGAGTGTGGCGTAATCGACGCCGTCCGTCAGCGCAAATACGCTGGCTTCTTCGCCCTCCATATATTCTTCGATCACGATACGCTGCCCGGCCTCGCCGAAGACACGGTGCGTAAAGACTTCATCGAGCGCGTGCGTCGCTTCGGCTTCCGTTTCGCAAATAATTACACCTTTGCCGGCAGCCAGGCCGTCGGCTTTAATGACGGTCGGATAGTTCACATGGCGTAAAAACGCGCGGCACTCGACCTGTTCTTCATACGAGAAGATCGCATAACGCGCGGTCGGGATGTCGTGCCGCTGCATAAATTCTTTTGCGAATGCTTTCGAGCTTTCGAGCAAGGCCGCATTTTTTCTCGGACCGAAAACAGGAATGCGTTCTTTATCCAAGGCATCCGCGACTCCGGCCGCGAGCGGCCCTTCGGGTCCGATCACGACAAGATCGATACGCTCCCGTAACGCGAATCCCGAGACCGCTTTGACATCGGTCGGAATGAGTTCGACGAGCTCGGCAATTTGGGCGATACCGGCATTGCCCGGCGCGCAAAATATTTTTGTGACCCGTGGCGATTGCTTCAGCTTCCAGCAAATCGCATGTTCGCGCGCACCACTTCCCAAGACAAGAATTCGCATGTAGGATGAATTCGGTTATTATTTAAAGTCCAATGTCGTACAAATTTACGGCGGATTCCATAACAATCTATAAAGGCCGAGATATGTTCATGACAGTATGACATTTAATTTGGAGCGTCGCTGGACATTCGAAACACAAAGCCAGAATGAAGTCATCTGGAAGCTGCTGATCTCACCCGCCGGGACGCTCGCGGGAGAAACACGCAATGTCGAAACTAAGACTGCATCCATCTTTGCGATCGACGTGGCGACGGGCTCCGTGCGGTGGCGCGATGTTGCCATCCGCGAGCCGTGGTGGTTCGCATCCGAAACCGCGACCGATGCGACGCTCTATATTCAAACATTTCGAACGCCCGAACTGCCCGAACCGCAGGGCATTATCGCGCTCGATATGCACACTGGCAAGGAACGGTGGATGCAGCCGGAGTTTAGTTTTGTCGCACTCGGAGCGCAGGGAATTGTGTACGCTATGAAGCAAGGTTTTTCTCGAAGAGACTATTTCGCGTTGGATACGCTCACGGGTACGGTCGTACAAGCGTTCGGCGAGGACGCGACCGACGCCCAGCTTGCACGAGATTCCGCCAGAGAATCGGATCCCAATTCCTATTATGCGACTCCCCTTGGCGAGGATCATGCCGATCGCATTCGAGAACTGCTCAAAGGAACAATGGAAATTAACGATATTCGCGGCTCGATCGATGTACTTGAATTCGGACGGTACCTCATACTGAATTATCATGCGCGTATTCAGGATCGGCCAGAGGCTGCACTACAAAATTTGTTGTCGAACGAGCTTATCGTAATAGATGCTCGAACGGGCGATCTTCTTTTTCGCGAAACCTTACACCGAGAAACACCCTTTCCGCTACCGGATAACTTTTTTGTGACTCATCGCACTCTTATTTATGTCAAGGAAAAACGAATACTCGTTGGCGTCCCGCTGCCGTAAGATCTATAGTACTGCTGCTGTCGTCGTCCTATTGCTTGCCGGAGCGGCTATTTCCGGATGCGACCGCGGCGCATCGAACGAGATCGGCGTCGCAAAGAAATTCGCCGACGCCGTTGCCCGTAACGATACCACAGCGCGGGACACAATGATCGCGACCGCGAAGTTCAGAGAATATTTCAATAACCCATATGTTTCGCACGACATGCTTTCGTGGTTTCGGAGCTTTTACGATTACCGCAAGAAAGAGTTTACCGGCGCAGCCACGGCCGATGTCGATCGCAATCTCGAATCCGAGCTTGCCGGTTCGCTTAACGATACCAATAGGATCGAAGAGACCGGAATGGTCAAAGTAAAAAATCCTGTACCAGGCGAAGACGCCGCATTCTTTTGGATGGTCAAGCAGGAAGGAAAACCGTGGAAAGTAGCCATCGTGACCAAAGGCGAAGCACAAGTTAATTTCAATCAGTAAGACCATGCTTAAAGAAGGCGATAAAGCGCCCGATTTTTCTGCGAAAAACGATCGGGGCGAAACGGTTACGCTAAAAGAGTTGCGCGGCAAAAAGGTCGTGCTCTATTTTTATCCGAAAGACGACACGTCCGGATGCACGAAAGAAGCGTGCGATTTTCGCGATAATCTCGCGCGGGTCAAGCGGAAAGATGCTATCGTGCTTGGCGTCAGCCCCGATAGCGAGAAGAGCCATCAAAAATTCAAGACCAAATACGAACTGACTTTTCCTTTGCTCGCGGACGAAGATAAAAAAATCGTCAACGAGTACGGAGTCTGGAAGGAAAAGTCGATGTATGGCCGGAAATATATGGGAGTCGAGCGGACGACGTTCATTATTGACGAGCATGGGAAAATCGCGAAGATCTTCCCGAAGGTGAAGGTCACCGGGCATGTCGATGCTGTGCTCGATGCGTTGAAAGAGTTAGAATAAACGACATGATCGGGGCTGCGATAAAATCGAGCGTTCTGGAAGCCTTCCGCGCTCCGGAGCGCGTGCCGAAATCGATCGGCTCCGAGCGGGTCGTGCTTCGGCAGTACCGCACGCAAGACCTGGACGAGTATATCTCCCTTTTTCAGGGATCGTTCAAAGATCATCTCGAACCGTGGTCTCCCCCGACGGAATTAGATGGCACGGAAGCAAGCATACGCCGCGCGAGCCGCGAGCATATTCTTGCCGCACTCGATAAGTGGGAAGATGGCACCGATTATCGGTTCTTTATTATACTCCGGGAGTCGGGGGAGATCGCCGGCCAGATCGGTATTACGCAGATCGTTCGCGGCGTATCGCAATCGACTTTTATTGGCTATTGGGTCGGCAAGCCATTCCTGAACCGAGGCATTGCGACAGAAGCCGTTGTGCTCGCGTTAGAATTTGCATTCGAGCATCTGAAACTTCATCGCGTTTCATTATGGATCTCGCCGGAGAACGCGCCCAGCCTCCGCGTTGTCGAGAAACTTCGGTTGCGTAAGGAAGGCACTGCGCTCCGCGCTTTATTCCTCGGTGGGCGTTGGCAGGACACCGATATTTTTGCCATGACCGTGGAAGAATGGCTCGAACGGAAAGACGCATTGCGCCAAACGTTTGCAAAATAAATTCATTATGAAACTCGGCCCCTCAATTGCGTACTATTTTTTATGATGCTACGAACGGTCCGTTGTATAGTCGTGCTTATTACCTTTGCATTCAGTGCTAATGCTTTCGCGCAGGTCTCCGCTTCCTCGATCGCAAAGAGGCTGGAAGACCAATTGCTTTCGGGTGCCGGAGTTTCCATGAAGTTCACGATCTTGGGTGAAGGCCCTGTTTCGATCATCGCCGATTTGAAAGATAAAAAAATTCGTCTCGAAAGTTCTTCCATGCTGGTCATTTCCAATGGCTCGACGATATGGAATTATCAAAAACATTCGGACCGTGTCACGATCGATAATGTACCGGGCACGAGTTCGCCAATGCACGATCCCAAAAGTCTATTCCAGTTTACGGAAAATTACAGCGCGACTATCGCGCAGCACCACGGCTCGATGTACCGGCTTGAACTTACTCCGAGCGCCAATCTTCGTTCGTTCATGGACGCTACCGGCGAGATGCAAAAATTATCGCTCGATCTCGATGTACAGAAAAAAGACATCCGGATCGTGAAGGCGACAGCCGAGAGTTCGCGCGGCACCTCGCAAATAAGCGCGCTCGCGATCAAGCCAATAAAAAGCATTCGCTCGAGCGATTTCATTTTCACGCCGCCGCCCGGAGTAAAAATTCTCGATCTTCGCGAATAATGAAGTTTTAAAAGAAGGAGACATGCGATACTTCAAGATCGCATCTCTTTTATCCCACATTCCATACATCCTATTCAATCTCATACATCCCAGTGCGATTTCAACACCATATTTTCGTTTGTGAGAACCTTCGCCCCGAAGACGACCCAAAAGGCTGCTGCGGCAGAAAAGGCTCCGCGGACGTGCGCGATGCAATGAAGAAAGAGATCAAGCAACGCGGACTGCGGGGGCTGGTGCGCGCGAATCAATCCGGCTGCCTGGATGCATGCGCGTTTGGGCCCTCCGTCGTCGTTTATCCCGAAGGCGTGTGGTATGGCGGAGTAACGGTGGAAGATGTGCCGGAGATCATCGAGTCACATATTATAAACGGCAAGCCCGTCGAGCGGCTGCTTATTCAGGACCCGAAATTCAAGAGTTGAATTTGGAGATAGGTCCGTTGTAGGACCTATAGGACTTACGACCTTTCTAATTATCAGGAGCATGCGAGCAAAATTATTTACACAGAATGCGGCGATTATAGTTAGTCTCGTTCTTCTTGCGAGTGCCGCGCACGCGCAGAATATCTGGAGCGATGCTTTACATGGAAACGTAAAGCAGATGAAAGCCGACTTGCAGACCGATCCATCGCTGCTCATGTCGCATCAGGACCCGGCCGGTGGACCGGTGCCGCTCGATCTGGCGATCCTAAGCGGGGAGCCTGCGGCTGTTAAATTTTTGCTCGATGCCGGAGCAAATGCCAATTATACTTCGACGGTGTGGAGTAAGGATAACACGTGGCAGGACGCCCGCTCGCCACTCGCGCAAGCGGCGCTATGGGCCGTCTGGACGCCCGGTACGGGAGATTCACTCAATCCGACGAAGATGTATATGATCGCGCAGCAGTTGATCGCTCATGGCGCTCAGATCGACGCTCCTTCCGGTACGTGGAAGTCCTCGCCGCTCTTTTACGTGCTGCGCTTTGAAGTACCTAATCGCTTTTTGGCGGCGGACCGTCTTGCGGAGCTTTTAATCACGAACGGCGCACAAGTGAATGTTCCGGACGGCCAGGAGCCGGCGATGGCACTAGTCGCGAAGAGTGGGGATTTTCGCATGGCCGAACTCCTTCTCAAACACGGCGCGAACGTCAACGCACGCAATGCGGACGGCGATACGCCGCTCGCTATAGCCCGAATGCAAAAGCAGCCTCAGATTGAAAAGATATTGTTGAAGGCGGGAGCGGGGATGTAAACCCATTCCACTTGCTTACATCAAGAAAGCAATGCTTTTTCTGCCAATCCAAAACCAAGATGAATAAACCCCCTCAAAATGAATCAGGAAGCTTCCAATACATTGCAAGCAAGGTTAGGTAGTTTCGGGCGCCAAGGAATAGTAACCACCATTCCGCGCATTTTCCTTATCCTGCCTTTTTCTATTCTACTCCTCCTTCTGCTCACACCGCTTGGAATGGATAACTCTCTTTACCAATCGATGGCAATCGATCTGGTCCGCTACCACAAGCTTCCATACATCGGAACGTGGGATCAGAACTTCCCCGGAATCATTCTTTTTCATTCCGCAGCAATTCTCGCCTTTGGAACCTCGGAAATCGGTTACCGAGCGTTGGACGTATTGCTTCAGATTGGGTTCTGTTTGATATTGTACCGGCTATGGTCACTGTGGCTTCCCAAAGAGACCGCGTGGCTGGCTGTATTCCTCTATGTATGCTACTACGTGAGAAGTGGCTATGATGTTGAAGGACAGCGTGACGCATACGGCATTCTCTTATTCCTGATCGCCGCCTACCTTCTTTTCCGTCGATTGCAGCAAAAGAATATCCATTCCAGCACCTTGATTGTGGCAGGTCTCATACTTGGAATAGCTGTATTGATACGGCCAACATTTATTGTCTATGGCTTTTTCATTGTTTGCACGATGCCTACACTTCGCACGTGGGCCAAAGGCACACTTTTCTTACTGTTCGCACTTGTTCCTTTAGGACTATCCTACATTTTCTATTCGTTTATACCCGGAGGTCTTCAGCAATATTGGCTCGCGACGGTTTCCTTTAATGCTGATCTTTATACCACGTTTGGAGCTCCTCTTTCTCATCTATTGCGCTGGACCATTATCCCGATGTTCATCACACTGCCTGCCATTGTTGGAGTGTTGCCAGTGTCCCCGTCGGCTTCTGTTTCGACACGTCATCCGAAACGGAATCTGAAACTTCTTTACGCTTTATGCCTCGGCTTCGCAATTCTCTCTGCTATAGTACAACGAAAGTACTTACAGTACCACTTTGCCCCGTGGATGATATTCCTTACTCCATTGGCGGCCATTGGATTTCAAAGGATAATGCATCTTTTTTCCAAGCCTCGTATCGTATTCTATACCATCCTGGCGGCACTCATAGCACTGACATTGCCCAAAAATGCTGTGATGCGCTCCCTAAAAGATCCAATACATGCCCAGGAAATTTTTGGGGAACAAGCAATGATCGCCAAAGGCATGAAGTATCGAAGCGAGCAGTCAGTTGTAAGCTATTTGAATCAACCTCAGAATAAAGAGGGTGCAGTCGAGATTTGCTCTTTTAATGCAAGGCTTCGTGCCGACCTCGCTCGTCCAAACGCAGGACGCTATCCCTCGCTTCATGGAATTGGCATGATGACCGATACCCTTAATCCTCATGCATTTACATCTTATCAATTACTGTGGCGCAAATCTTACATGGACTCCTTAGTATCGATTCGACCACGGTTTATTGTATTGGCACGCGCTACCGATGCCTGGTATCTTCGGGATCCATATACCGACCTTCTTCACAATCTTGAAGGGTTCGATAGCCTTCTTTTCACGCGGTACCGTCTTGACACTATCATCGGTACATTTCAAATATACCGGTTAAGATGCGACAATCAACTTCGCCATGAATAGTGGAACTGGAAATTAATCTCTTCCCGAGCATTCGAGACAAAGAATAAGAATTACATTCGACGCACATTTGCACTAGCTCTAAGTTATTGTAAAATAAGGACTTAGGGTGATTATGGATAATTATTTACATGATTATTCATTTTTGCGGAACTTTTATGGCGATTTTATTGTTATAATTGATATGCAAAAATCCATTTTCTTTAATCGACAAATTTTTTCTCATGGAAGGAAAAATGTGTTCATGAATTTCGGGCCAATACCAACATCAAATTTATTTGTCTCAAGTTCTAAAAGTGAGAAACAGAGTTAAGAGAGGAAGACGACCATTCATGAATAACTTCCCAACACCAACATCATCTTCTTTAGGCATTTCATTCATAAAGAAAGCAATTTTCGAGCAACCAGTATTCGCAGGATTCCGGAAAGATCGTTTACGATGCGGAGCACTTCGAAGCCGGCAGCTTGCATAATATCCAAAACAGCTTGCGCTTGTCCATAGCCCAGTTCGACAATCAGTTTGCCTTCTTCGGTCAACAGTGTAGGAGCGATCGCAGCGATGCGGTGGTAAAAAGTAAGTCCGGTAGATTCGTCGGTGAGCGCCAGGCGCGGCTCATGGCGGAGTTCTGGTTCGAGCGTTGTGAAGTCCTCGATGCTGACATACGGCGGATTGCTGACGAGGAGATCGACCGAATGAGTAAACGTGCTGAGCCACGTGTCGTCCATTATATCCAGTTGCTCGAAGCGGACGTTTGGAAATCCAAGCCGGTCGAGATTTTTTCGCGCGAGTTGTATGGCAGGGAGACTCTTATCGATTCCAATCGAAGAAGCATTCGGAAGCCGTGAGGCGATGGCCAATGCGATGGCTCCTGTGCCGGTGCCTAGATCGAGTATACGGAGAGATTCTTCCGGCTTATTTAATCGGTCAGCTTCCGTGAGTGCTTCAGTGACAAGAATTTCTGTTTCTGGACGTGGGATGAGCGCTTCAGGTCCGACAAAAATAGGGAGTCCGAAGAACTCCCACTCACCAAGAATATATTGCAGCGGTTCGCGTTGCTTCCGTCGTTCGATGAGCGATGTAAACTGGAGGATACTATTGTCATCGACTGTCTTTGGAATGGAGAGGCGAAGATCGGAGCGGTTATTTAGTTTAAGTATATGCACTGCAATCCACTCGGCATTCGCATTCGGATCTGAAATACCAGCCGAGATAAGTTCGGTGACAGCATTATCAATGATCTGCCTCCAGGTCATTGTGCTAATCTTTCCTTGCAAGTTGATCGAAGAGTCCGGCCAGTTTTCTCGTGGCCTCACGACGTTCGTATTGCGAAATAATTTCCGGCTGCATGGCAAAACTCGAAGTATGGTGTGTCCAGTCGTCGTAAATGCGCTGGATGAGTCGGGCTTGTCCTGCAATATCGGATTGCTGAATAGCTTCGCCGGCTTGCGTTTCGCGAAGCAGTTCTCCGATGGCGCCGTTAGGTGGAGCGATCGCAATGAGTGGGCGCATGGCGCCCATATATTCATAGACCTTGCCGGGCACAATATGAGCGACGGAGGGGACTTCATCGACGATAAGCAGCAGGGCATCGCTTTCGAGCAACAACTCGACGGCCCGAGCGTGCGGTACATAATCGATTTTCTCGATCATGGCTCGAATCAGCGGGCGGTCCAGCATTTCGTGGATCTCCGCTCCGAAGCGTCCGACGAATCGAAGCTTGAGTTTTTCCGGATCGATTGTATGGCGTTCGATCAGAAGTTCAACTGCTTTCAAAAAACTGAGCGGATTGCGAGGGCCGTAGAGCGATCCGGAATAGGTGATCGTACACTGCGGATTGTTTGGCCGGACTGCTCGCTTCGCAATATTTGGTTCGGGAAAATCGGCGCTATCGAAGCCATTCGGAATATGAATGAATTTCTCTCGAGGCAAATCAGAATATTTTCCCAATGCATCTTCTGCAATACCCTTCCAGGCGACTTCCACACGTGCTGCTTCATTGAAGACCGAATGTTCGAGCGAGCGGTCGATTCGGCGAGGCAGAAACCAGCGGTCAGGTGTGTTGTGAAATCCGGTCCAGGGGTCGCGGAAACCGGCGATCCACGGGAGCCGCGAAAATCGGTGCAGCCTTCGAGCAATGAGTGCAGGCGTGTAGGGTGGCGACGACGAATAGATCATTCGTACAGGATATTCCTTAAGTACACGCTTGCCTTCCGCGACGGCACTCCAGAACCATCCAATGCGAGCATCCGGAATAAAAATCGTGGCACGGACAAGTTCGGCGAGCTTTTCGGTGACCGAACGTTTCGCACCCGCTTCTTTTATGACATTGACATCGAGCGATATGCCGGCAGGTTTGCCGGTGAACTTACGATAGAGTTCATATGGCTCGAAGATCGGCGCACGGCGGATAATAAGATCCTCCGGCAATTCGCGGAGCAAGGATTCATCGCGAGCAGGATACTCCGGATTATCCGGTACAAGTACGATCGGAGTCCATCCGAAATCTTTCAGATATTTGATAAACTTCAGAACGCGCTGAACGCCTGGTCCCCCTGCAGGAGGGAAATAATAGGTAATAAAGAGAACGTATTTCGGTTCATTGCTCGGCATGGCGAAATACTACATTAAGCTTCGTGAGAGGGTTCAATGGTTGTAGAGCAAGCCTATAGGCTTGCTCTACAGGGCCGAACAACTGGTCTTCAGTAAGGGTTAGAATAAGTCATGATTGCCGGACTTAGCGAGGATTCGGTCTTAACTCATCAGTCGTCTGCAACGGTCGTCCATACATCGGACGTTGCCGCGATGCAATCGTTGAGCTACGGCGATCCGCTTGCGATATTAGGCGCAGCACCGTATCCCGATGCTCCGTGGTGGAAGCGGTTTTCGCCATCGACGTTGTTCGTGTTGCTCTCCGGTGCGATCGCAATATTATTT
>DASZLH010000186.1:0-17975 GCA_035552495.1 Kapaibacterium sp. (SeqCode)
AGCGTTCATCAATACGGACGACCGCTATTTGAAGCCTGCTGTAAAACAGTTTGGAGAACGTGCCGTGACCTATGGCACTGGCCGCGATGAAGATGGCCGGTTCGTGTATGCCTATAAACTCGGCTTCGCAAAAGATGGCCGCATCGAGCTACGCGTCGGGTGCGAGGGTAAGTCATTTCGCCTGCGTACCCATATCATTGCGGACTACGCTCCGAATATCATTGCGGCCGCTGTCGCAGTCGGGTTGCATTTTCACATGCGGCGCGCCGAGATCAAAGCACAACTCGAAATTTTCCGGCCGCATAATAAGCGCCTCGAAGTCGTCCGTATAAACGAAGGCATTACGATCCTGAACGATGCCTACAATGCCAATCCGGACTCGATGGAATCGGCATTGCGCACGCTGACCGAATTCCCAACGCCGGGCCGTAAATTTGCTGTGCTTGGCGACATGTACGAGTTGGGTGAGACTTCCCAGAAAGAGCACCGCGCGCTCGGTCGTAAAATTGCAGAGTTCGATTTGGACCGTGTGTTCTTCACCGGCGAGGAGATGCAGCTTGCATGGAAAGCCTATAATTCTGCTGCAGGCAAAACGAACGGCGATACAAAGAATTCGTATTTTACCAGCAAAGAGCAGCTCGCCAATACCATACGCGACCTGATGCAACCTGGCGACGCGATCCTTGTCAAAGGATCGCGCGGCATGAAGATGGAGGAAGTCATCGATCTTATCCAGCGGGATTAAACGGCAATTTATGAGATAAAGAATGAATTATGAAAATGGATCAAGACTGCCGTCGTTTCCGCTTCATCATTCATAATTCATCTTTCATAATTGCTTGAATGTTCTATTACATATTTAACTGGATCAACCGGACGTATGGGCCACCTGGTGGCGACTTATTCCGGTACTTGACTGTCCGAAGCGCGCTTGCTGCAATGACAGCCCTCCTCCTCAGCTTGTGGAGCGGACCGAAAATTATCGAGCGGCTTAAGACACTTCAGATCGGCGAACAGGGTAAAGTCGAGGCACCGAAGCAGCACCTTCAAAAAGCTGGCACACCCACGATGGGTGGCCTCATTATTCTGCTTTCCATTATTGTCCCGACACTCCTCTGGGCGGAGCTTGGCAATCTGTTTATCGTGCTCATCGTTGTTGCGACGTTGCTGTTGGGAGGCGTTGGTTTCCTCGACGATTATCTGAAAGTTGTAAAGAAGAAGCGCAAAGGACTCGTCGGAAAATATAAAATTGCCGGACAGATTGCGGTCGGGTTGATCGTCGCGTTCACGATCATGTATTCGCCTAACTTTTTCAAATATGCCGGAGTCGATATTACAACGGCTACGACCGTTCCGTTTTTTAAAAATCTGGTTTTCGAATTTGGGCCGGTACTCTATGTGCTCTTCGTTATTTTCGTCATTACGGCAACATCCAATGCCGTCAATCTTACAGATGGATTAGACGGCCTCAGCGCCGGAACAGTCGCAATCGCGTTTATACCCATTGCCGCGATCGCCTATTTCTCCGGCAACCTTCAACTTAGTGATTATCTGAATATACCCTATCTGAAAGGCGCGGGAGAACTGACGGTGTTTTGCGCTTCCTTGGTAGGGGCGGCGTTGGGTTTCCTATGGTACAATGCCTATCCCGCACAGGTTTTTATGGGCGATACCGGATCACTTGCGCTGGGAGGCGCGATGGGGACACTAATGGTGCTCTGCAAAAAAGAATTTGTTTTGCCTATTGTCGGCGGAATATTTTTTCTCGAATCGATCTCAGTCATAATGCAAACATCGTGGTTCAAGCTCTCGCGACGCATGTATGGCGAAGGCCGCCGGATTTTTCGGATGGCCCCACTGCACCATCATTTCGAACTCTGCGGATGGGCCGAGTCCAAGATCGTGACGCGCGCTTATATTGCCGCCATCATACTCGCGATCATGGCGCTCGCAACATTTAAAGTCAGATAAGTGTAGGACGGGCTTTAGCCCGTCTTCCAACAATGTGCTTTTTTTGACAGGCTAAAGCCTGCCCTACATTTATGCAAGTTCGCGGTAAACGCTTTTCGATACTGGGCGCCGGCAAGTCCGGCATGGCTGTGGCGCGCCTGCTGAAGACACGGCGCGGAAAAGTGTTCGTCTCGGAAAAAGGAAAAAAGAGTGCGTTCGTCGAAGCCACGCGCGAACTGGACGAGATCGGCGTCGAGTACGAATTCGGCGAGAACACTCACCGAGTGCTTGAAGCGGACGTCATCGTGCTCAGTCCGGGCGTCCCGATGGATGCGCCAATGGTAGCGCTCGCTCGTCAGCAAAATATCAAGATCGTTAGCGAGATCGAAATTGCATTCGATCAGTGCGAAGCGCCCATCATTGCAATCACAGGCACGAACGGCAAGACAACGACGACCACGCTCGCAGGCGAAATTTTTAAACACGCGGGTTGGAACACATTCGTCGCAGGCAATATCGGAATTGCTTTTTCTGAAATCGTCGATCAGGCTAAGGGTGAGAAGGCGATCGTTGTACTCGAAGTATCGAGCTTTCAACTCGATACCATCGATACCTTTCGACCGAAGGTCTCAGCGCTGCTTAATATCACACCCGATCATCTCGACCGCTACAAAAATTACGAAGCGTATATCCAATCGAAATTTCGCATCGTCGAGAACCAGAAGGGATATGACATCTTTGTCTATAATTATGACGACGAGAACGCGCGCAATTGCGCGGAGACGGTGAATGTCCGCACGCTTGGATTCTCACTCAGGGAAGAATTAAAGCAGGGTGCATTCTTACAAGGGGATAATGTTGTGATTCGTATCGGCCGCGAAAAAGAAGTGCTAATGAATCGGAATGAGATCGGCATACCCGGCCCGCACAATCTGATGAATGCCATGGCCGCTGCGCTCATGGCGCGCGCGATGGGCGTGGAGTTCGATGCCATCCGCGAGACGCTTCGCACATTCAAAGGTGTGGAACACCGGATCGAATTTGTGCGGGAGTTGAACGGCGTAAAATATTACAACGACTCGAAAGCGACGAATGTCGATTCGGTTTATTACGCTCTCGGAAGCTTCAAAGAGCCGATCGTACTTATCGCCGGCGGCAAAGATAAAGGTAATGATTATTCGAAAATTTCCGATCTGGTGAAGGAACAGGTGAAAGCCATCGTCACCGTTGGTAAAGGCGCGGAGAAGATCGAAAAGTTTTTTAAAGACATGAAGCCAATTTATTCGGCAGGCATGTCGATGGAAGAAGCCGTTCGCTTAGCGAAAGAAGCCGCCGCTCCGGGCGATGTCGTGCTGCTCTCCCCTGCCTGCGCGAGCTTCGATATGTTCGATAATTACGAGCATCGGGGAAGAGTGTTTAAAGAATTGGTTAACAAATTAATATAGTGTAGTATCTGGAGTATACAACTGTTACGGATGAAACCCAAACGCACAGCCGATCTCAGTCTTTTTTTGACCGTCACTGGTCTCCTGCTCGCTTCGCTGGCGTTCGTGTATACGGCGAGCGCCTCGTTTAGCGCCGTGAAGATGGGGACGAGCGAGTCGATGCTCTTCAATCACGCGAAGAAAGTATTTCTCTCCTTCGTGGCAATGATCTTTTTTACGAAGGTCGATTACCGCAAGTTCGAGAAGAACGCAAAGTGGATCATGCTCGCAGCGCTGTTCCTGCTCGTTGCGGTACTCTTTGTGGGCACGCGTGAACTGGGTGCGCGGCGATGGCTTGCACTTGGGCCGCTCAGTTTTCAGCCAGCGGAATTTGCAAAGTTCGCGCTTGTCATTCAGATTGCGGCGCTCTGCGCTGCGAAGCGAGAGTATATCGGCGAGTTCAAACGCGCGTTCGTGCCAATCGTCGTATGGGCGCTTGCCGCCTCGGTGCTGATTGCAAAGCAGCCGAATATGTCCACAGCAAGCGTGCTGATGATCATTGCCTTTGGCATCATGTTCGTCGCTCAGGTGCCTCTAAAGTATATGCTTTCTTCCGGCTTTGTCGCGCTGCTCGGTGGCGGAGTGTATGCGCTGACCGCCAGCTACCGCGTACAGCGAATGCTCGCCTTCGTAGGTCATCATAATGATCACACCAAGAGTGTTGCATATCAAGTCGATCAGGCACTCATCGCATTGGGCAATGGTGGCATCTTCGGTGTCGGTATCGGTCAGTCGCGTCAGAGCATGGGCTTCCTTCCCGAATCATACGGAGATTTCATCTACTCCGTGATCGGAGAAGAGTATGGCTTTATTGGGGCGGCAATTCTAATGCTCATCTTCGCCTTCATCGTGGTGCGCGGCATTCAGATCGCGAAGCACGCGCCCGATGCGTTTGGCCGTTATGTTGCATTCGGAATTACGATGACAATTGCACTCTATGCGATGGTAAATGCGTTCGTGAATGTCGGGCTGATGCCCGTTACCGGACTTCCAATGCCCTTTGTCAGCTACGGCGGCACGAGCATGATCTTTAGCGCTGCCGCTATCGGAATTTTACTCAATATTTCTAAGCACGCGCAAACGCTGCCCGGCGCGCCGAAGATCACATTTGGCGAACGTTTGCAGCGGCTCTTTGCGCCTTCTCGCACCCTTACCGACACCGCATCCGCTTGAGCAATGAAACCTAAAACTATTCTCATTGCTGCGGGAGGTACAGGCGGCCATTTATATCCGGCAATTGCAGTCGCGGAAGAGCTTAAGCGAATCCATCCGGAGATTCGAATCATCTTTGTCGGCACGCGTGACCGAATCGAATCTCGCGAAGTGCCGCGCGCCGGTTATCCATTTTATCCACTCGCGATCGAGGCGCCCGGAAATTCGCTGAAATCGCTGTTGCTGTTTCCAGGGAAGCTCGCGAAAGCAGTGCTGGACTGCATAAAACTTATCTCGCGGGAGCGGCCTGCCGCGATGCTGGGCGGCGGAGCATATTTGAGCATTCCTGCGGGCATTGCCGCGTGGGCGTTCCATGTGCCCATTGCTTTGCTTGAAATTAATTCGGTCGCAGGCACAGCAAATAAGCTGCTCGCTCGATTGGCCGATAAGCTATTCATCGCATATCCCGAATCGCGCGAGTCGTTTCCAAAGCGGGTAGCAGGTTCAGCAACGGTTAGTGGAACGCCGGTGCGCGCGGACCTGGGCTCCGAACGTATTTCTCACAAGGAGGCGAGAAATACGTTTGGACTGGATCCCGAACGCACGACGGTCCTCGTTTTCGGTGGCTCGCTCGGTGCTCGTGCCATTAACGAAGCGATGCAGATCATCGCTGGCAACTTGGTGGCACACGGTTGCAATGTGCTTTGGCAGACGGGCAAGAGCGCGAATGTTTCCGAATTGATCGCGGAGTTTGTGAATATACCGAACGTTCGCGTGCTCGAGTACATTTATGAAATGGAGACGGCATATCGTTCGGCGGATCTGGTCGTATGTCGCGCAGGCGCGTCATCGCTCGCAGAACTTTCACGGCTCGGAAAACCTGCAGTGCTTATACCGTATCCGCATGCAGCCGCAAATCACCAGGAGACAAACGCAGCAGCCTTCGAACGCGACGGCGCTGCTATTCTTCTGCGCGATCCGGAGCTGAAAGAAAAATTAAAGCCCACCATTTTGGAATTGATTCAGAACGAAGAACGTCTTCATGCTATGTCAGACGCAATCCGGCGTCGGGACAATCCAGACGCGGCCCGCCTGGTGGCAGAGTGGCTGGTTGGAAGAAAATAAATATTTTCAATATCATCGTTTCAATAAGCGCATGGAGCAGGACCATATCTACCGCGCGAAGCTTGACTTCCTCTATCAATCGATCGCTGTGTATGCAGCGACGATCGTGATCTATTTGCTTGTGCGCGGCCTCTTTGCGACAGGAATGTTTCCAACCTTCTGGCAGGACCCACTTCTGCTCATGCTCTGCGCGATCACGCTAATTTCCGTACTTGCGCTACTGTATAATCTTTTACTGCGCCGCCAAATCGAGATTACGACGGAAGAAATACGCTTCATGAGTCGCGCGCGTAAACGGGCGATCGGAAAAAACGATGTGCGTTACATGCAATTTGGCCGCGAACGCGGACCGATCGCACGCAAGGGTGTGCGCATTGTAAAGATCGCGCTCAAAAAACGTCGCCGTCCCGTCCGTATTCGCCTCGGCAATTTCGAACATAGTCGGCAACTGCTGCACGATCTGAAAGAATGGGCGGGGCCATTTGCAACCACGCGTCGGCAAATCCGAGCCAAACGAATTAGTGGCGGATCCACTTCGCTTGGCGAGCACACTGCTTAATATCTCTGCATGAGACACGTACACATTATCGGCATTGGCGGAGCGGGCATGAGCGGGCTTGCCGAAATTCTCCTCTTGCGGGGCGTCAATGTTTCGGGCAGCGATCTTACACTCAGCGCAAAAACGGAAGAACTGGCTGCACTCGGTGCTCAAGTTTATCAGGGACATTCCGCAGAGTATATTCCCGAAGCAACCGATCTCGTCGTCTATTCTTCCGCGATCCATCCGGATAATCCGGAATACCAAGCTGCCAAACTGCGTGGGATTCGATTGGCCCGCCGCGCGAATTTTATGCGCGAGCTGCTCTCGGACCGTAAAACAATTGCTATCGCCGGCACGCATGGCAAAACGACCGTAACCAGCATGATCGCTTCGATCCTGATCGAAGCTCGGCTCGACCCGCTTGTGCTCGTCGGTGCGAGCGTGCGCGAACTCGGAAATAAAAATTCGAGGGCCGGCATGGGAAAGCTGGCCATCGTCGAAGCGGACGAATACGACCGCAGTTTTCTGACACTCGAACCGTATATCGCCGTCTTAACCTCGCTCGAAGCCGAACACCTCGATGTTTACCGCGATCTCGATGACCTGAAAGATGCGTTCGTCCAATTCGCAAATCAGGGGCCTTCGACATTTCAAACAGGATTTGCAATCGTCTGCATCGATGAGCCAGCGCTTCGCGCAATTACACCGAGGCTCGAAAAACGAATTGTTGCGTATGGCTTGCATTCACCGGATGCAAAATATCGCGCCATTGAAGCAAGTTACAGCGCGCAGCGCACCAAAGCGACCGTACTGCGCGGCGGCGAGCGGCTCGGCGAGATCGAACTGCATGTACCAGGCGAGCATAATGTGAAAAACGCCCTCGCTGCCATTGCTGCCGGAGAAATTCTTTCGATCCCCTTCGAAATTTCACAGCGTGCGCTTAAGCGATTTACCGGTGCGGAGCGAAGATTCCAGATTATCGGTGAAGGAGATGGCGTGCTCGTCATTGATGATTATGCGCACCATCCGACTGAAGTGCGCGCAACATTAACAACAGCGCGCGCGTGTTATCCCGGTCGCAGAATTATTACCTGTTTTCAGCCACATACGTTTACGCGCACGCGGGATTTTGCCGAGGGGTTTGGACAGGTGTTTGCAGATCTTGCCGACGTGCTCGTCTTACTCGATATTTATCCGGCACGCGAAGCGCCGATAGAGGGTGTCACCAGCGCAATTATTTTTCAGGCAGCCCGCGAGGCCGGATTAAAAGAAGGATATGAAATTTCTACCGTTGAAACGCTGCCGGAAGCAGTGTGCAATATTGTGAAGCCTGGAGATGTTGTACTTACCATAGGCGCAGGGACGATCACGCAGGCTGCGCCGCTCATCCTGGATGAGTTAAAAAAGCGAGAGATCGCACAGCCCGCCGAACTATCCGAATAATTGCAGCGCTGCCAGAAGAGATCATGTCAGAAGAAATTCAGAATAATTCGGAACAGTCCGAACTCCCGACCGAGGTGAATGCCAACGATGCAGCTACGATAATAGAAGCTGCACCGGCGACCGAGCCGCGAAAGAGACGCGAGAAAAAGCCGCGCGGCGATGTAGCACGCCGGCCTCGAGAAAAGCGTCCGGCAAAGTCTCATCCATTCGAACGGTTCGTAGTAATTACCTGGTCGGCCATGCGCGAACCGGTCGATACGATGTATTGGGCGGAAGCCGTCCGCGACGGTCAGTGGATGATTGTCGAGGAAGTTGTGCCCGTCCGCACGCGAAGAGAAATACTCGACCGATTGATGGAATTGCCAAACGGCCTCGTCGCGCTGGAATTCCCATTCAGCTATCCGCAGGATTTTCTCGGATTTCTGCAATCGAAATTTGGAATAGAAGATTGGCGTGCGCTTATCAAGCGTGTTCGCGAAGACCTCAAGAAAAATGTGGATGACGGCGTTCGAATCTGGATCGAACGCATGGGCGAATACCGCGAGTCACAACTCGATCCTAATCCGCCCCCGGTGTTTTCGCGCGACGAACGGCGTGGCCCGGACCGGAGATTTGGCGACCGCCGATTTAACGATCGCGAGTCGCGAGGCGAGCCGTTGCCGCCCTACGAACAGCGTTCGATCGCCGAGCGATTTCGCCGCACCGATCTTACGATTCGCAAAGCTGCAGGCGCAGAGCTTGTCAGCCCAATTCAAATTGCATATAACCGCCTGACCAAGCGGTATGAGTTCAGCGATCCGAATGTGCGCGGCCGCGCAGCCTTACTTGGAATGTCGATGCTCGACCAATTACTCGAAGCACGACCCGAAGTTGCTATCTGGCCAATGGCACGGCCGAAGCCGGTAACTATCGTTGAATTGCAGCCCTGGATTTTTACCGGTGGCAGCACGCTTGCTCCCGACGAGCTTCGAACAATGCTCGCGCGTTATGAAGACAACGGCTGGGAAATTCCATCAAACGCCACGGACGCCGCTGCTCGCAATGCTTCGGCACAGCGCGCGCTGCTCTCGCTCATCGGTACGATCAAAACGGAAACCCGCGAAGACCGCGAACGAAGGCCGCTCCGCGATTACGTCGATGGATTTTATGCCGATCCGCAAGTGCAGGCCGAAGGCTGGTTCTATAGTGTCGGCTATCGTATGACCGACGCTCAACGCGAGCCTGTAAACGAATCTGCCCCTCAAAAAGAGAAACAAAAAAGCGAACGTCCGAAAAAAGAAATGCCGGCCGTTGAAGAAACGAAAGAAACTCGGGCGCCTATTGCAATCGAGGAGAATCCGATCGTTAGCGAACCCTCCGCAGAAACGATCGAGCACGAGCCGGTACCCGAAGCCGCAGAAGTTCATGCGGAAGAGAACGAGTAGACTATACAAGTTTTGAGATAGCCGTTGTCCTGAGCAAAGTCCGTCAACAAGACGAACTTTAGCGAATGACCGCAGTCGGCCTTTTCCTTCGCAATCCTTCGCAGAAGGCTTTTCCGGTTGTTGCTGGCCATCCATCTTTATTGCCCCACTGAATTTCATTTTTTAACGAACAGGCTATGGTTGCACGTAGTGGATATTCCATTACGCGAAAACAAGATATAGTAGTAGTAGAAAGCGCAAACGTGAAAGTCATCATCCATTCGAAGCCGACGCGGAAGGAATACGAAAATCTTCCCGAACGCGAACCGAACGATCTCGTTCGGCAGCGCCTCGGTGAGCGTCTGCGCGAGGAAGAGCAAGCGTTGGAAGACTACGCAACGTTCGCTCCGTCGGATCCTGAATTGGAGGAAAGATCCGCGTTGGATGAAAGAATGGAAGAGCCACCACAGCGCACCGATTTCCTTACGGACTTTCTCTCCGATGGAGAAGAGAATGCCGGCGAGCGCGAGGAGCTCCCGTACGAAGAGCAAGTATATGAAGAGCGCGGCTGGAAAAATTCTCGGTGGGTGCCGATGCTCTTTTTGGGCGCACTCTGTGTACTCGGGGCAATCTGGTATTTCGCGACACATTACGCGCACGAACTTCCACTCGAGGAGATTCGCGTAAAAGGAGCAAATCTTTTGAGCGAGCGGGAGATCGTTACGCTGGCTGGGATCGATCGCAACGAACGGTTTTATTCGATCGACTTGAAAGCAATCGAAAAAAATCTATTACGCCATTCGCTCATCGAGTTTGCGCGTCCGCACCGCGAATTGAATCCCGCAACGATCGTGCTCGACATCGTGGAGCGCCAACCTGTCGCCATGCTGCGCTCGAGTACCGGCGAAGCGTATATCATCGACCGCGAAGGCGTATTGCTTCGCCCGAAATTGCTTGCGGGACTTCGCAATCCGGTACGACTCCTGCAGGTGCCATTACTTTCCGGAGTCAGTGAAAAAGATACCGCTGGTTATCAGGCAATGGCAAAACTCGTGACAACGATGCAATCGCTCGACTCGGGAGAACTTCGCTCTGCCATCGGAGAGCTGCGCCGAACGCCGACGGGCGATTATGAGATCATGACCGCCGAAACGCAGACGCCCATTTTTATCGGTTCGCCGTTCGAAACAGCATTTCGAACGGCGCTCGAATCGCAGCGCGATAGCGCCAAAATAGAACAACCGCTATTCGACCGGCAACTCGAACTGCTCGCAAAGTTATGGAAGAAAAAACTTCAAAGCGACCTGCGCAAGGGCGGCGTTCTATATGTCGATGCGCGGTTTAGCGGGCAAATTATCGTGAAGCATTGGAATGGCCACGCAGCACCCAATGCATCGAACGCTCCGAATATGTTGGAGCAACGCGCTCCAGCAAGTTCGGCGTCCACTATCGCATTGCGCGATAGCCTGCGGCGGCTTGCGCTCGCAACAACGGTGACAACATCAAGTGTAACGAAACGTCCTGGCGCCCCGGGACAGCGATGAGCAATACTTATCGTTTATGGTGAAGGGCAATAGTAACATTAACAACCGCTACCACTGGTATGCAACGAACTGGTTATACTGAAACAGCCGCAGGCATGAGCGATCATGCACGATTCGGCGGAAACGCAACCGGAAATTATTCGACACCGATGAATTCCGCGCCCATGATCGGAGTGCCGAGCGCGCACGAACCGGGCAAAGTCATTGTCGGGCTGGACGTCGGGACGACGAAAGTCTGCGCGATCGTCGCTGCAATTTCGCTGCGAGAGCCACACACAATGACGGTGCTGGGTGTCGGGCATGCGCCCGCGGATGGACTCTCGCGCGGCGTTGTGACGAACATCGAGAAGACCGTTCGCTCGATCGAAAAAGCGATTGGCGAAGCCGAGGCGCAATCCGGTGTGAAGATCCGCGAGGTCGTCGTCGGCATTGCGGGCGATCACATCCAGTCCTTCCAATCGCGCGGCGTCGTGACGATCTCGAACGCGGAGCGGACTATTTCGCAGGACGATGTCGATCGCTTGATCGAGGACACGAAGAAAGTCCATCTTCCCATGGACCGCAAAATTCTGCACGTGATCCCGCAGGAGTTCATCGTCGATGGGCAGGACGGTATATATGATCCAATCGGCATGTCGGGTGTGCGGCTCGAAGCGAGCGTGCATATTATCAACGGGCTCGTAACGGCCGTTCAAAATATTTATAATTGCGTCGAGCGCGCGGGACTTCGCGTGCGCGATCTCGTGCTCGAACCGCTCGCCTCCAGCTATGCTGTGCTGGACGACGAAGAAAAAGAAGTTGGCGTCGCGCTCGTCGATATTGGCGGTGGCACAACGGACATCGCTGTATTCGAAGAGCGGACCATCCGTCACACGGCTGTCATCGGAATCGCGGGACAAAAAGTGACCGACGATATTCGCAAAGGTCTCGGCATTCTCGGTGATCAGGCTGAGCGGCTGAAACGTGAATACGGGTGCGCGGTTGTCTCGCATATTCTTCGCGACGAAGTGATCCAGCTTCCGGGCCTTGCCGGCCGCAAGCCGCGCGAGATTCAAAAATCGGTACTGGCCCGCGTGATCCAGCCGCGCATCGAAGAGATGCTCGAATTCGCGCTTGCGGAGATCAAGCGCTCGGGTTATGCGCGCCATCTATCTGCCGGCGTCGTGCTGACGGGCGGCGGCTCGATGACAAACGGCACGCGCGAACTGGCGGAGGAAATTTTCCAGATGCCGGTCAAAATCGGAATGCCGATGGGCTTCGGAGCGGGGCTTGTCAAAGAAGTCGAGTCACCCGTTTTTTCGACGGCGGTCGGACTCGTGCTCTATGCATTCAAACATCAGGAGCGCAGCAACTTGCTCTCGTTCATTGAAGAGGAGTTGGAGCAACCGGAAGAACATATCGCGGATGAAACATTCACCGATCCATCCGAACTGCAGAAAGGAAATATCTTTTCGCGCATGAAGGAGTGGTTCGAACAACTTTAAGCAAGTGCTGAAGTGCTTAGGTGCTGAGGACATCAGCGAAGCACCGAAGCATTTAGCACATTAGAATTTTCAGCACTTTAGCACTTTACAGACATGATTGAACTCGATACGAAACAAGAATACGGCGCGAAGATCCGGATCGTTGGTGTTGGCGGCGGCGGATCGAACGCGGTCAATGCCATGATCAACAAGGGTCTTGAGGGCGTGGAATTTTGCGTGCTCAATACCGACGCGCAAGCGCTTGAAAAAAGCGAGGCGCAGATTAAAATGCAGATCGGCAAAAACCTGACTCGCGGTTTGGGCGCTGGCGCCGATCCCGAAGTTGGACGCAAAGCGGTCGAAGAAGACCGTGAAGAAATCGGCCGAATGCTTGCGGGCAGTGACATGGTCTTCGTGACGGCTGGCATGGGCGGCGGCACGGGCACAGGCGGCGCAAGCGTCGTTGCGAATATCGCAAAGTCGATCGGCGCGCTTGTCGTTGGCATTGTGACGAAACCCTTCAGCTTCGAGGGCAAGCGCCGCTCGAAGCAGGCGGAAGAAGGCATCGAAGAACTTCGCAAAAATGTCGATACGCTGATCGTTATCCCGAATCAGAAACTGCTCGCGCTTGTCGAGCAGGCGACGTCTTTCCTCGAAGGATTTTCGCTTGCGAACCAGGTGCTTTACAACGCCACGCGTGGCATCAGCGAACTCATTATTCGGCACGGCTATATCAACGTCGATTTCGCGGACGTGCGGACTGTCATGCGTGAAATGGGAGATGCGATCATGGGATCCGGCGTGGGACGCGGAGAGCATCGCGCGGCCGTCGCGGCAGAACACGCGATCAGTTCACCGCTGCTCGAAGGCGTTTCGATTCAGGGCGCGCAGGGCGTGCTGGTGAATATCACCGGCGGCCGTTCGATGTCGCTGCTCGAAGTAAGCGAAGCAACACAGATCATTCACGATGCCGCGGGCGACGATGCAAACCTCATATTCGGTGCTGTGCTCGATGATTCCATGGAGGAGGAAATCATGGTGACGGTAATCGCAACCGGATTTAACTCGCGTCCAAAATATACGGGGCTTAGTTATCGAGCCGATCATGCGCCACTCGGAATGCCGAGTGATGACGGCCATGCGAAGCCGCGCGTCGAACGAATCACCCAGCCAATGGAGGAACCCGTTTATGCCGATCGCAAGAACGGCGCGCTCGCAACCACTGCATTGCGCGAAACGGGAATGAGCCAGTCAACTATAGATGATCGAACCGTGCCGTTGCCAAAGATCGAACGGATATACCAGCCGCGCGGTACGCTCACCGAAAAAGACCGGCCATCCGGTTTCGACCGCCGCCGCATCGAGACGATTGACGTACCCACGAATGTGAACGAGCACTCCAATGGATCGGTCGTCCGACTCACGCCGAAAACCGATACGCGTCATGTTCCGAGCGGTCCGCGCGACCTGAAAGATTACGATCAGCCTGCGTATCTTCGTCGCGGTATCGCGCTGCCACCGATCGAAGAGGCAGAATCAGATGAGCGATCATTCGCAGATGCGCAGGTCGTGATGCAGGAATCCAAACCCGCGCAGCAAGAAGAGTCGCGCGCCAAAGACCGCGACGATCGGCCGGCATTCCTCAAACGAATTATGGACTAGACTGTCCATCTGTTAGGAAAAGACAAAGGGTTGCGCAGGAGGTCCTCCGGCGCAACCTTTTTTATTTACGCTAAATTATTTATGGATTAGGCACAACGATCTTCACGACCGCATTTCCCATTCGAACGAAATACAATCCAGCCGAAACGTGGGGAATTGTAACCGAACTTTGTCCCGGAGGAACAGGGGCGCTCCCGGCCTTTATTCCAAGGGGCGTGTAGAGTTCGACAGAACGAATGCGGTCGGAGGGGTCGAAGGAGCATTCGAGATTTCCATTCTCCGATTGAATAACTATTCCAGATCTGCCCGAAATAGAATTGATAGAAGCCATTGCTTTTGTCGCTCCTGATATTTGAACGCTTCCCGAAATTAATTTATAATATCCATAAGACCAACTGATAGGTGGTACATCTCCATGTTGAATCCACGAAGAATAGGAGCTGAGATTTTGCTCCTTCCCTGATGAGAGTAAAGAATCCGAACGATAACTTATGTTGCTTGCAGTAAGACCCCAAAATACACTATCTAAGGTATTGAAAAATTGGTCAAATACTGTATCGGAGCGGAGATTGAGTGATGTAATAATTTTGGCGAGCGTATCGAAATGGATAATGGATCGGAAATAATAAGCATTCCAATTGTTGGTATCAAAATCTTCGAATACCAATGAATCGCCAGTATACGAAAAAGTTGATTTGGATACGTTCGTGTCGATAAGGAAGTAATACGAGTTGCTGGAAATTATGGTGTCCCGGTGCCCTTGGATTGTTGAATCCGAGGAATACCAAAAATCGTCATAGCTGCCGTGAATCAAAACTCGAATTTCAAAGGGAAGCTTTAGCGGACAATTCGACGCACCCTGCGACCATACGAGTGTAGGATATATCAGGAAGACACAAAGAAATACTTTGTTCATAGTTGCAAAGATAACTTATTATTCAACCTTTGCCGTGCAATCGACCGAATCTCCGTGTAACGATTCTGTTCAAGAATTTCTACAGTTAGCGTCATAGCGATGTTAAGTCTCGCAATTACGCCAGTGGATTGCTATGCAAAAAGCTCTCTTCCCCTTCGTCCAGACGCGTGAGTTCGTGCTTCAAATATTCGAAGGCTTCCTGCGGCGACTCGGAAAAATGAATGAGATTCAGATCCGCGCGGGAGATCATGCCGAAGTGTTCGAGCTTATCGAAGTCGATAATTTCATCCCAGAAACTTTTACCATACACGACGATCGGCATTTTCTTCCGAATTTTTCCGGTCTGGATGAGCGTGAGGCATTCGAAGAGTTCGTCCATCGTGCCAAAGCCTCCAGGGAAAATCACGAGTGCTTTGCCCAAATACGCAAACCAAAACTTACGCATGAAGAAGTAATGGAATTCGAAATTGAGCTCGTCGGTAATGAAGCTGTTCGGCATTTGCTCGAAGGGTAGCGCGATGTTGAATCCAATCGACTTACCGCCGGCGAGCATTGCGCCTTTGTTCGCCGCTTCCATAATGCCAGGTCCACCACCCGAGCAGATAACATAGCGCTGCTTGAACGAATGCGTCTTGATCGTCTCGACGTTGACATACGGAATCTGCTCGCGCACCTGCGCGGCTGCGATCTGTCCTTTCGCGACCTGTGCCTTTTCATAACCGTGTGCCGCCTGGGTGATTGACCACTCCGTTAGAATGCGCGCGAGTTCGGTCGCTTCTTCGTAATAACGTGTAAGTTCGTGGTGCATTTTTGCACGGCGGACGGCCTCTTCCAGTTCGGCCTCGACTTCCGGCGTGCAGGATTTCGTCTGTATCGCGAGCGCACGGGCGTTCTCTAACTGATGCAATTCGGCATTGACTTCCTCCGTCGATTGGATGCGCGCCGAGCCAAAAAAGACGATGGTATCCCGCACTCGGGCATGAGCAAGTCGCGAGCGCGGCTCGACATACTCGGAAAGAATACGAATAATTCGGGCCTCGGGGCTCGTCAGAAAATCTTCGTTGAGATAGGCCTTTTCGGCGCGTTGTTTTACAGCGGACATGAAAGAGGTGAGTTTGCTAATATATATTTATATAAACGCCAGTCTTGAAAGATTCATTTTCACATTACCACAATAGGATGGCCATGGAAATCGAAAACCCTGCCGCCGACTGAGCAAGAAGTGTGCTTTTGGAAATTGCACTGCCCTGGGGTCGCAATAATCCTAGGGGTGTCCACCCAGCGGAAGTATATTCGTTAAATCGAAGCCCACTTTCTCTACTGCTCTCCCATGGAAAAAGATTTGTCGTGTAACCCCAGGCATAATAGGCGAAATCATCAACCCACGTCCACCACATTAAATTAAAGGAAATAGCCGAAGAGAGACCGCAGTAATGGTAAAGTAGGTACGTGATTGCTACTTGTGTCATACCTTCGATAATGCGAAATGCCCGAGGAGGCTGGTAGACATAATCCCGGTCTTTTAATACGTTAAATGCGATATAATCGCCAAGCGAAAACCCAACTGAAGCTCCTAATACATACGCTATTTGTCCAAGCTTGCTCATTTGCACCGCAGTATCGCGTGTCACTACCGTATCTTGGTGTAGAGTAATGGGTTGCGCCTGTACTGGTGAGTTTATAGCTATCATAACCAAAAGAAAAACGGCGGCGCCAGCTTTGACAGCATTCATTGATTGAAATCCACTTTCTTTTTCAACAACGGAAAGACCGCAACTAAGTCCCGTTTTTATCATGGAGTGTACTCCTGGAGAATAAAATAATCCGGAGTCAGAGCGAAAGTTGAGTAGGAATGATATTTGTGAGAATGTTTTAATCCAACTATTGTAAACTGAATTGTCGATTACCTTGAACGCATCCTATTACGACTGCGGCCATGACCCATCATCTACCAATACCAAAAGATCAAATTGAGGAGTTTTGCCATCGCTGGAAAGTAGCGGAGCTATCGGCGCCACTCGCCTTTATAAGCGCAAATTCGCAAGAGCATATGAACGAAAACGGTACCGCAAACGCCGATCTGGGATTATTCGTGAAGTTCGACCCCATCGCAGAATGGAATCTCCTCGACCGAATTGTAATGCAAAAAGAACTCGAGGCCATCTCCGGACGCAGCGTCACATTGAAAAGCCGCTATAGTGCAAATGTACGACATGGACGGCCTCTCCGCCGCCCCGATACCATGGAATTGCTCTATAATGTATAGCCCTTCCTGTGCAAAGGCACCGAATAAAAAACACTGTGGCCCCACTAACTTGCGTTAATGAGGCCAACAGTGTCTTTTCTCTCACCTTGACTTTAGATACAAACGGCCTAAATGGAACCCGCCTACATCTATAAGTCTCACACTTTTTTCTCTGATGTACTCTTACAACTTCCGGGAATCGCACCAAGTTCCGCGCCATTCCATGAAAAATTAGTTTCTTTCCGTCCGGCCTCAGTTTCTTTCTGTCTTTCCTTCGGATCGAAGACATTTCCGACGTAATTCCAGCTTCTGCGAAAGTCCATCGCGCTTCATTTGATTCGTCCGACGTTCGATGATCTTGTTCCGCAAGGCCGGCTCCGATTTTTCGGTTTGTGCTAATGACGGCCGTTCCTCCGATTGCATAGATTGCTTTTGAACTCCACCCCGCTGAATAATACCCACTTTCGGTCCGGCAGGATGCGAAATTCTTCCCGGAACCTGCAGGGGCTGCGCGGGCATCATAGGCGATGCTGCCTGGAGGTTTGCAGCGATGACAGAACTTCCGAATGGAGCGCTCGCATTGCTCGCGACGCTCGATGCGAGATAACTAATTCCGATGATAGTGAAGCAGAAGGCAATGGTAACGAACGGCCGGGATTTCACGACTAATTAGTAGAAAGGGTCATGCAATAATAGAATGAGAACCTAAATTTATATGGCTAAAAGTCGAAGAAGTACGCTACAGTGTCGATGCGATGCGTTTGGGCTAACCTCTTCGTTTATTCAAGAATTCCTCATTTTCCGATTCTTAAATTCAATTAACGGGACTCTTGAATTCAATTAACGAGACCCTTGAATTATCAAATAAACTTGATGTTGGTGTTGGGCGGAAATTCATGAAGCTGGCAGTTGTGTGTTTGTTCTTTTCATATTCATAATCGCCGCCCAAATTGCTTCAAATTCGCCGTTCATTAATTTTTTATTCATAATTATGAAAAATGGAAGAATGAGATTTGGCATTTGATATAGTAAAACATAAAAATCGTC
>DASZLH010000187.1:0-24901 GCA_035552495.1 Kapaibacterium sp. (SeqCode)
TACCTATAGTAATTATTATCCCTTGACGGCACCGGCAGTAAAGCCTGCAATAATTTTTCGTTGAAAGACCGCAAACAGTATCAGTACCGGAATCGCGCTCATTCCCGCGCCCGCCATGAGATGACCCCAATCAATTGATTGCTTGCCCTGATAGAACGCAAGCCCGACAGGCAGTGTCCGCATCGTTGCTTTGTTTACGAACAGGAATGGGAAAAGAAATGCATTCCACGTCGTGAGAAATTGGTAAATGAAGAGCACGATCAGCATGGGTGTTGCAAGCGGGAAAATAATGCGGCGCAATATTCCATACAAGCGGGCCCCATCGATACGCGCCGCTTCTTCCAGCTCTTTCGGAAGTTCCTGAATGTATTGCCGCATGAGGAATATACCGAACGGCGTTACAATAAACGGCAGCGTGAGTGCAAAATAGGTGTTGATCCATCCAAAGGTTACGATCTCGCGATAGAGCGGGATCATTACAACGTGTGGCGGGACCATGAGCACTCCGAGCACACTGGCGAACAGTAATCCTTTCATCGGAAATTGCTTCCGCGCAAACGCATATCCGACCACAACCGAGAAAATACAGCTTCCGGCCGCAACGATCGTACTTACAATGACCGAGTTAAGAAAATATATTCCAAACTGATCCGACTGCAATGCGTCCGTATAATTCGAGAAAGTAAATGTCCCTCGCAGCAACTCTCCTAAGGTGGCATCGCCCGGTGGGTTATCGGCAACCGAAAGCAAAAACATCCAGACGAGCGGAAATACCATTGCGATCGAACCGACGATCAATACAATGTGCGCGATTGCACTGGACTTTCCCCGCAGCGTTGTAATCATGATGTTCGCTTTTAACGGTAGAGATTATGCTCCAAAATATACGAACGAACCGATTCCGGTACAAGATAACGGATAGACTCACCGTTCCGCACGCGCTCCCGAATATTCGTCGAAGAAATCTCCATTAATGGAATCGGCATGAATTTCACACGGTCTCGCAGCTTTGAGTCAATCGTGTCGATCTCATGCGAAGGACGGGCCATCACGATGACCTCGCTCTGTTCGAATATCTCTTCGGATCGATGCCAGGTATCGAAAATCGCGAGATTATCCAAGCCGATAAACAGAAAAATATGTTCGGGTTGAAATACCTCGCGAAGCGAGTGGATCGTATCGATCGTATAGGATTTCCCGTTACGCGAAATCTCAATATCGGAGACCTCAAAATGAGGGTTGCCTTCCGTCGCGAGCGATACCATCGCAAACCGGTCCTTCGTTGAGGCGATCTCATGGTGGACTTTGTGCGGCGGGATATTCGCAGGAATAAACAGCAGCCGGTCGAGCGCAAACGTCTCGACCGCCAGTTCTGCCGCGATCAGATGCGCAATGTGAGGCGGATTGAATGTCCCTCCGAGAATACCAAGCCGCTTCACATCCATATTCTATTTTAAGAATCGAAATTCTGTTCGGCGGTTTGCTTGCCTTCCCTCTTCGGTTGCATTCGAGGCAATGGGCTGTGTCGCTCCAAATCCTTTTGCAACAAGTCGCTTCGCAACGATTCCATTCTGGATAAGGTATGCCCGGACCGCATTCGCGCGGTCCTGCGAAAGATGTTGGTTATAGGCCGGTGTGCCAACGCTATCGGTATGCCCGTCGATCTCGATCCGAGCGGTTGTGTGCTGTTTTAGAAGGTCAATCAGATAGCCCAACTCCGTCCGAGACTCGGGACGAATCACCGATTTATTAAAATCGAAAAAGATATTATGTAATTCGATCGCTCCCCCATTCTGTTGGTTTCCACCAGGTTGATTACCGTTGTTGTTTCCGGTATTGGGATTTCCTTTTACAGGTGGTTTTGCATTCCCATTCCCATTCCCATTCCCATTCCCATTCCCATTCCCATTCCCATTCCCATTCCCATTCCCATTTCCGTTTCCGTTTCCATGCTCATTCCCATTCCCACTCTGATTTCCATTTCTATTCCCATTTCCATTCGTAACGAAATTTGGAAGCGGATCGAGTGGAAGATCGTGGATGAGTTCACGATAGGAGATCGTATCGGGCACCGTGTAATTATCGGAATAATGCACATAACCATCGGCCACCGCAGTAATACCATACATTTTGCCCGTGCCCAATGTAATGTAAAACTTACCCGTCACTTTATTCGCATGATAGACCGCGACCACTTGATCAGCCTTAAGATCGTTTACTTCGATTTTAGCACCGACCGGCTTGTGAGTTACTTTATCATAGACCGTTCCCGCAACGAGCGTAACAGGTCCGGGCCGGAACGCCAACGGAAGCTTCGCTTCATAAAGATCGAGCGATGCGCGCGCATCGTCACGCTGGCTTGCATAGATAATCTTATCGCCACTGGCCGGAATAGTTAGGAATGCATCATCGCCATAGGCATTGATCGGCGCTCCAAGATTTATAGGTTCGGTCCAGGTGCCGTCATCGAGTTTTCTCGACATAAACAAATCGTGGTTACCAAAACCGGGATGGCCATTCGAAGAAAAATAGAGCGTCTTGCCATCGGAAGAGATAAATGGCGAGCGCTCATTGAACCGTGTGTTTATCGGTTCACCAAGATTGGCAGGCGCCGTCCAGGAGCCATCGGTATTACGATAGCTAACCCAAATATCTTCCGAGGAATCGATCGAACCGGACCGCCGGCTGGCAAAATACATGGTAGTGCCATCGGCAGTTACACTGGGCTGCGCATCCCAGGCCGGTGAGTTCAGCGGACGCCCCATGTTCTGCGGCTTCGTCCACTGATCGCCGACAAGCTGTGACGAGTAAAGATCGCAATCGCCAAAACCATCGGGTCGCCGGCACAAACTAAAATAGAGTGTCTGCCCATCTGCACTGATCGTTGCGGCACCTTCATCATCGATAGAATTCAGCGGTGCAGGCAACGCTTGTGGTTTCGACCAATGACCGATCGAATCGCGGCCGATGGAATCGAGATGGCTTACGAAAAGATCGTCGCCATAATCGTTTGTCTCGATTTCCTCCTTCGTGTTGGTCCCCGGCCGTCGCGAAGTAAAGTATAGCGTCTGACCGTCGGCCGTAACGCTCGGGCCAAAATCATCATATTTGCTATTGATGGATGTTAGGGGGACGGGATTCTCCGTATTCTTCGGCCTGGCTTTTACCACGATACAGCCAAGATTGAACTTGATCCAGAAATCGGCGTCCCGCATTGCAGCGGAGTCCGCATGATTCACCGGGTCCATACGTCGGAGAAATTCCTTGAGTGCCACGACCGCACTGTCGTGCTTTTCTACAATGCGATAGGATAATCCAAGATTATAATAATTATATACGTCGAAATTGGAATCGAGTCGAATCGCGCGATCGTAAAAGGAAATGGCAAGCGGATAATTCTTCAGGACCTGATACATCCCGCCGATTCGTTCGAGCGGATACGGATATTTAGGATCGGCCTGGACGGCCGCATCGTACTCATAGAGTGCAAGACGATACTCCTGCTTTTGCTCGTAATCGAAACCCGCGCGCGCGTGCTTCAGGGCATCACCAGCCTGGGCGAGCCCGCTCGATATATAAAAAAACGAAGCTGAAAGAAATATTACTAACGCGCCTGTCCGGCGCCATAACAATCGCATGTTCGCTACCTAAAAAATTCTATAATTGTGAATATGTTGAATCAGTAGCGAATTATCATGCGTGACCGTTAGAAAAAGTTTGATTATGAACGTTCGACCGGCTTTGAAGAGTGTTCGTCGATGTATTATCCGAGGCTTCAAACCGAACCTGAGAGACATTCATCGGACCTTTAGCCATAACAATAATTCGAACGCCTTGTGTTTCGCGGTCTTCGCCAACATCTGGAATATGACCAAACAGCTTATTCACATACCCGCTGACCGATTCATACTCCTCATCGTCCGGGATATGAAAATCATTAAAGATCTTTTCCAGTTCGCGGTTTGCATCTCCGATGGAATAGTTTGCTGAAAGAATAAGCGAGTTGCGGTCTTTCGCAATCTCTGAGCTGGGAAATTCCTCATCGTATTCATCGTGGATTTCCCCGACAATTTCTTCGATGATATCTTCGAGCGTTATCAGCCCCGCGGTACCGCCAAATTCGTCTACGACGATCGCCATGTGGTGTTTCTCGTGCTGGAACTCGCGCAGCATTTCTGCAATAAGCTTCGTTTCAGGCACAAACGGAACCGGGCGAATTATATCGTATAAAATAATCAGATCGGGGTGCTCCACAAGGGCCAGCACATCTTTGGAATAGATAACACCCAAAATATTATCGAGCGTGTCCTGATAAACCGGGAGCCGTGTGTAGCCTTCCTGAATGATCCGGTCCATGATCTGCTCGCGAGGCATTTCGACATCGATAGCCGTCATCTTGATGCGTGGGACCATGATTTCGCGAGCGGTGCGGTCCCGAAAATCGAAGATGTTTTCGATCAGCTCGTTCTCCGTTTTATCGATGACCCCGGACCGGGCGCCTTCTTCGAGCATTACCCGAAACTCCTCTTCGGAGATGCGGCTCTCGGTAAAGCTGGTGCGATCCCGAAAAGGACCCAGAACAAGATTAGAAACCCACACCGGCAGCCGTATAGCTGGGCCGAGCACTCGCATAAGCCCGTGAACGACAGGCGCAATAGCGAAGGCGATCGACTCGCTGCGGTGCAACGCAATTGACTTTGGAACGAGCGCTCCAAATGTAAGGTCCAGTATTGTGACAACCAGAATCATCAGCACGAACGACACAGCAAGACTAAACCCAAATGAAAAGCCAAAGGCCGACTGAACGATTGGACGAATGTGCTCAAAGGAAATGAAGGTAGTATAGGTCGCGGTAAGGAAGCTGAAGAAAACCGAACCGGACTGTACGGTCGCAATAAAATTTTCCGGTTTGAGTTTGAATCCAAGAATGATCTTAGCACGCCGCGCCTGCCCATCCGGAATTTTCTCATCATCGAGCAATTCGCGAAGCCGGCTTTTTCGAACATTCAACACGCTCATCTCCGCAAGCGAAAAAAACGCATGCAGTACGAGGAACAGAATAACTAAAAATATTTCAGCTCCGAGAGGAATCACGGGGCAATTATAAATGATGAATTATGAATGATGAAGATTAACATTTTGCGAAAGACAAACAAAGGCCATTCTGAATTTCATAATTCATCATTCATAATTCATCATTGCTCTACATACTTTCCGGTGCATTGACACCGAGAATGGATACGCCGCCAGCGAGAACGTATTTCGTGGCAAGCGTAAGCGCAAGCCGGGCGTTTTGCACCGGTTCCGCGCTGCCCACGATCCGGCACTCGTGATAGAATTTATGAAATTGCGCGGCCACTTCACGAAGATACTCACAGATATGATGCGGCGCAAATGCCTCGGCGGATCGCTCGACAATTTGCGGAAACCGCAGCAGGACTTTAATAAGGGCCAACTCCTCGGCATGTTCGAGCGGCGTTAAATCGATGGCATCGAGGTTCGTTATATTCAGTCCTTCCTGATGTGCGAAGCGAAGAATGCTTGCAATACGTGCATGAGCATACTGCACATAGTACACAGGATTTTTTTCCGATTGCTGTTTAGCAAGCTCCACATCGAACTCGAGATGGGAACCGGCCGCACGCATATTGAAAAAAAACTTTGCCGCGTCCGTGCCGACATCATCGAGCAATTCATCCAATGTGTAGGTGCCGCCGCTCCGTTTCGAGAATTTAATTACTTCTGTGCCCGAAACGAACGAGACCATCTGATGAATGACCACTTTGACCCGCGCGGTATCGTATCCCAGCCCTCGAAGGCCGGCAAGCACATCCGGAATGGTCGCAATATGATCGGCTCCGAAAATATCGATGAGACTATCGTAGCCGCGCGAGAGCTTATTGAGATGATAGCAAATATCGGGTAATCGATATGTTGGCTCGCCCGTCGATTTCACGATCACCCGGTCTTCCTTCTCCCCCATTTCGGAAAGCCGCAGCCAGACCGCGCCATCTTTTTCGTAGGCTAACCCGCGAGTTTTGAACTCTTCGATCGTTCGCTCGACCGCGCCGGAATCATAGAGCGAGTTTTCATTAAAGAAAACATCGTGATGGATTCCAAGCCGGTCGAGCGTCGCGCGAATGCTTTTGAAATTGGCCTGCTCGCCAAACGATTGAAAAAATGAAAGCGGAGCGCTGCGCTGCGAGCCGCCGAATTCTTCGACAATCTGCCGGGCAACCGCGATTATTTCCGCTCCGCGATATCCCTGCTCGTCCAGCTCGATCTCATCGCCGAGCAGTTGCAAATAGCGCACGCGCACGGACGCAGCGAGATTGCGCATTTGATTGCCGGCATTGTTAAAATAATATTCTCGCGTAACGGTCCAGCCCGTCCACTCCAATAAATTCGAGATTGCAGCACCCAGGCAGGCCTGCCGCCCATGCCCCGCATGAAGATTCCCTGTTGGATTCGCGCTGACCCATTCGACATTAACGGTCTCGAATTCATGTCCTTTCGAACGGCCATACGATGGGCCGCCTGCAATCAGTCCTTTCAATTGCTCTATCAAATAATGAGTCGAGAAACTGATATTGATAAAACCAGGCCCGGCGATCTCGACACTTTTTATCCAACCATTATCGAATTTAAGACGGCCAATAAGGTCCTGAGCTAACTCCCGCGGCGAACGCTTCAAGACCTTGGCAAGCGTCATCGCAATGTTCGTGGAAAGATCTCCGTGCGATGCATTCTGCGGCACTTCGAATTTGACGCCAAGCTCCGCCGGCGCGCCTAATTCGCGTAGCGCGGATTGAAAAACCTCTGTAAGTAATTGCTCCATCAATGCTTCGATGCTTCCGCGGATTTAAAACCCGCTGATGACTTTTATAGGAGATTTCGCTTTTGCGGGTGATTTCACACTCTTCTTTTTGGGGGCAGCCTTCGGCTTCACAGCAGTATCTTCAACAGTAACCGTTGGCGCGTCCGCCCAGAGTCGTTCGATATTATAATACAGCCGAGCCTCCGATTGAAACACATGAACAACGAAATCGACAAAATCAATAAGTACCCACCGGAGCGAGTCCCATCCCTCGCTTCGCCAGGGGATAACTCCTTCCGTATCGCGCATCTGAACGATGACATTCTCCGCAATGGCTTTGACTTGCCGGTCACTATCGCCCGTCGCAACCACAAAAAAATCGGTCATGGACGTAATTTTTGTAAGATCGAGCACATGAACATCGATCGCTTTTTTCTCAATCGCATAGTGAGCAGCCTTTAACGCGGAACTGCGAATGAGCTCGTGTTGGTCGGGTTGTTTTATCACCCGCGGCCGTTTTGCCGGTGCGCGCTTTTGTGGAGTGACTTTTTTTATTGTCTTGCTCGCTCGTACTGTTTTTTTAACGGTACTCTTCGTTGTTTTTGTTGTTTTCGCTGCCGCTTTTTCCATTCGATAGTTTTAAATTTTACTTGATTTCATGGTTTCAGGCCTGCTATTTCATTGGCTTTAGTCCCAGGAAATCTCTGCCGATCACAATATCTGCTTTGACGTATTCTTCTGTATCGATAGTGCACTGAATGTATTTTTCATCGATGCCGAGTGCATACGCGATCTTATGAGACGAAATGCTATCGTTGACTCGATCGATAATAATAGAATGCTCGACATTCGTATCTTTGTAATTATCCATCTGGACGACATCGAACTTCCGTGCGCGCAAAAAGTCTGTAAACCGCTGCGCGATATGCGAGCGTCCCGAGCCATTCAATACATTGACCTGAATACGCTCGCCTTTGCGTACCAGCAAGTCGGGCCGGTCGATCTCGCCGCTTACCGGATGCGTTATGACCGTGCGCGTTATGAATTGTCCGAGCAATAAGATGACAAAAGCGGCGATGATACCGACGAACGTCCACGACGCTACTGCAACGAGCACATTTCTTCGCCGGCTTCGCTCGCGTTTACCCCTTCCGATAATCCGTTCGATCCGGCTGCGTTTCGCCAACGAGGTTAGGGGAAAATATGAAATAGGAAGTATGAAATATGAAAAATGGAGGAAGAAGTCTTAGCTTCATATTTCATACTTCATATTTCATATCTTCTTAGTGGAGCTTCGGTCCGGGATTACCGGCATAGGCCGCAGGATTAGGCACTGAAGGCGCGCTCGCAAACGGAGAATAAAACGGATTGTATGCGTATGGATTATATCCATACATACTATTCTGCGGACCGCCTACATATTCGATGCGCATGAATGTATTATCTCCCAGCTTCCAATCGAGACGAGCATTCGTAAGATAGATGCCATTTAACGAATTCGTATAGGCAGAGCCAAACGTGCTAAAGGGAGAATACACTGCCGAGACATCGGCAGATACAAAAAGATTATCCGAAGCTTTGTAGCTAAACGTATTTGTGAACATGCTCAGCCCGGTGCTCCCAAACCCCGAACTCATAAAGCTCATCGAATACGTTTGGTGCATGCTGAACCGCGATGGGTCAAAAAGCCGCGACCAGAACGAATCCCCGCCCTTCATTGCATCGGCCGTATTGATATCCGGCTGTGATGCCTGAGGATCGTTGCGGAATTGCGCCGAAGCCGTATCATGAACGGCAACCGTGAAAGTAAGGATGAGTAGAGCAGCAAAAAAATATCTCATAATTGGATGAATTCCCACAAATTCTAAACCAGAATCGCTGGCCTGTCATTCCCGGGAAATCCGATCCCCATTCTCGTTATCTGAGTATAAATTGAGTAGTTAAGTTCGGCACGATTCCGTCACTTTCCTTCCTTACGGTAATGTGTTGATGATAGTAGTTGAACAATCTTATCTATTAGACATGAAAATCACTCGAATCATCGCCAAAGTAGCGTTATATGCGTGTCTTTCTCCAGCATTCGCATCCGCACAATCGTTCTGGTTGCATACGGCAGTTTATACCAACCAATCCACAAGTGCCTATCAGCTTTCCGCTGCGGATACTTCGGACTACGTATTCGCTCAAGGTGGTTTCTACCCAGCCAGAACCGTGAATAATGGGAATTCCTGGAATTATATATTTCTCGATACGGGCACTGGTTATCAGAATCGTAAGTACACGATCTCCGGTATCGTCCATCCCTCACACAATCTGATTGTACTCGGATGTAATGACAGGCAGGTAGGTCTTATCCTCCGATCGACAGACGCAGGAAAAACGTGGATGGACACGGTCGTCGGTTCGTATGATCAAACAAAGCCACCAAACACGATTAGCGCCATATCCGCACTCGATAGCAATCATATATCCGTTATGACAAACGGAGGCCTTTTCCTCCATTCGTCGGATGGCGGGGTTACATGGCAGTCAATCCCGTGCCCGATTTTTCCATTCTATGCCGGCTCATCAGACTTAATTGTGAATATCGTTCTTGACTATCTCGCGCCGAACACATTAGTGGTTTCGAAATCCGTGTACCCAAATAGCGCAATCTATGTTACGACCAATCTCGGATCGACCTGGGATTCCGGATTCCAAATGAGCCACAATATTTCGAAATTTGCGTTTATAAACGCGCATATCGGATTTGCATCGGGCATTCTTTGGGACTTGAATGCGAAAACGGAAACAGCCACAATCGATAAAACGACCGATGGCGGTCTTACGTGGTTCAATATCTTTTCACAGCAAATAGTCCCACCCTCGGGATTTTTTAAGAATACTGCTGGCTTATTCAGCATTGCTTTTGCCGATTCGCTGCACGGCCTTGCCTGCGGGGATCAGGGGCTCATTCTTCGTACTATTGATGGAGGCGCTACATGGGCGCAATTGACCTCCGACTTCACGTTCGATATCCAAGGACTCGATCTTCTCGGTGACATTGCCTATCCGGATACAAACCATGCGATCATTGCTTCGTCGAGCGGGGAAGCCCTGGTCTATCATCCAAATGGCATCCTCAGCTTACCGAATATCACCTATCCCCAATTTAGTCCTCCCTCGGCGCCACGTACCTTCGATGTCACGTGGGATCCAGTGCCTGGCGCGACACGATATTCTATTTCCATCAAAACCTCGAATTATCCTAACCCCGGCGATACCACAATTGCTACGGATGCGAACGTGACGGCGGCATTCTATCACTTAAGCAATTTAGTCGATACAAGTCCGCCACCTGGGGGTGGGGGCCGCTATTATTACATTTACCTTCAGGCTTTTAATGCCACGAACCAAAGTAACATAGCGCAACGGACGTTTATCGTGTATCAATCGTCAAGCGTAGTCACGATATTATCGCAGCCTTCAGCTTTATCTATTTCCGTATATCCGAATCCGGCGACGAATTGGCTGGATGTCGAGGGTCTTCGTGAAAAACCTGCCGTGATTGATGCGTTTGGCAGATCGCGAGAGTGCCCGTGGCAGGACGGGAAACTCGATGTTACTAACCTTGCGGCTGGCGTTTATTATGTTATCGGTGAAGGCTCGCCTGCACGGTTTGTGAAGGAATAGCGTCGCTTCGTCGCTGGTATTCCGCTTCGAGCGCGGCAAGTTGTTCTTTCGTGTTCACGCCGCTCACTTCGATGGGGTCGTCTGTGACTGCGACGCTGACGCTGCCCTGCCCGAATTGCTGGATGATTAGTGCGAACGTATCCGTCAAATAATATTCGCCCTGCGCGTTCTTGCGGTCGACGTGCCGGAGCACGGAAAAGAGCGTGCCCGCGTCGAAGACATAGATACCGCTGTTGATCTCTTTTATTTCACGAATCTGTTCGGTGGCATCTTTTTCTTCCACGATTCGGTCGAGGTTTCCGCCCGGTGTCCGCACGATTCGTCCATAGCCGGTCGGATTTTCCATAGGGACAGCCAGCACCGTGGCGAGCGCATTTTTTGAATGGTGGACTGCCAATAAATGCCGGACCGTTTTAATGCTCAGGAGCGGCACGTCACCCGAAAGAATAAGTATATCGCCACTAAATCCACTCAACGGCTTCTCGGCCTGCTGGACGGCATGCCCGGTGCCAAGCTGCTCGTTTTGAATGACAATTTGGACGGCGGGGAATTCCTGACCTAAGTACTCCGTCACCTGCTCGCGACCGAAACCGATGATGGCGATGGTGCGATCGCTTCCGAGCGTTTCACATAAGTGGAGGACGTGCCCTATCATGGGCTCGCCGGCGATAGGATACAGTACTTTTGGCATGGATGGGTCCTCCATCCGTTTGCCCTGACCGGCTGCCAGTACAACGATCGCCAAAGGGCGCGCTCCGCTCGAACTAAAATCAGATTCCAAATGGAGAGGAAAAATCCGCTGTGGTTACAACCGATTTATAATCGGTTCAGAATTCGTTCGATTTTAAAACCAAACCTATACCATCCTATATTGCCGATGAGGCTTTTGCTTATCTAATTGACGGTAGAATAAGCTTCAATGCCGTTCGTTATCTTCTTTATTTTATTAGACTTATCTACCTGCACCACTGTCGGTCGATGATAGCGTAGCTCCTCTGTATCCTCGTATTCTCCGTAGGTGATAATAATGATCTCATCCCCGACCGATCCCTTGCGTGCGGCGGCGCCATTCAGGCAGACAACACCCGAGCCAGCAGGCCCCGATATAAGATATGTTTCAAAACGCTCGCCATTATTGACATTGACGATCGCTACTTTCTCGAAGGGCAGCATTTCGGCAGCGCGCATTAGGTCAGCATCGAGCGTCAGCGAGCCTTCATAGTATAGCTCCGCCTGCGTTATCGTAGCACGGTGGACCTTCGATTTGAATAAAATTCGTTTCATGCTCTTGGAAAACTCCTGACTAAAAAATCTATACTCTAATAAATCCTGCCTTTATACCGTGACATTATCTATTAGCCGTGTTGAACCGAATCGTGCCGCAATGACAATTGTAGCAGGCTGATTAATTGGCTCAAACGAGGTCAGCGGGTGAAATGTTTCGGAATCCACAATGTCGAAGTATTCCAGTTTTCCGTGAGGCGCGATATTCTCAAATATTCGAATTCCCGCTTGTTTTGCGTGGTCAATCCCGTTGCCCAATAAAAGCACAGACCGGAACTCCGCTAATGCGCGCGAAAGAGCCTCCGATTCAGTTCGCTCGTTCGCCGAGAGATAAATGTTTCGCGAGCTCATCGCCAGTTTACTATTTTCGCGAACCGTCTCTCCGATTACGACCTCAACCGGAAATTGCAGGTCCGCAATCATTCGCTTTAGAACGGCAACCTGCTGCGCATCTTTTTGACCTAAGAACATGGCGTGCGGCTGAACGATATTCAGCAGAATCGCAACGACCGTGGTCACTCCCTGAAAATGTCCGGGACGAATAGCGCCTTCATAACGCTCGGTCACATCGCGCACGCTCACTGCTGTTGTATGCGATCGCGGATAAATCTCGGAAGCATCTGGCACAAAGAGAAAATCGACATCCGCTTCGACCAGCTTGCTGGAGTCCGATTCGAGCGTTCGCGGATAAGCGGCGAGATCCTCATTGGCTCCGAACTGCGTCGGGTTTACGAAAATGCTGACGACCGTTACGTCCGCCTGCTGCCTGGAAAGCTTGACGAGCGAGAGATGCCCTTCGTGGAGCGCGCCCATCGTCGGGACGAAGCCAATGCGTTTTTCCTGTTGCCGAACGAGCGCCAACGCGCTGCGAAGTTCGGAGATAGTGGTGAGGGTCCTCATGATTTGGAATTAAACCAGATTTACAATCCTATTAATCCCATTCACCCTAAAGCATTGCTCCGAGAGGGGAGCCTGCGGATCAATTTCGACGGGAGACGAATTTGTTTTATCATTCACCGCTCGATAACTACTCTCCGCGTTTGAACGAACCCACTCTGCGATAAACGCAGATAATAGACGCCCGAAGGAATAGACTTCACATCGAGGGTAAAGGGTAAAGCGTAAAGCGTAGGTACTAAAATGTTGCGGCCTAATATATCGTCCAATTCCGCCTCTACCCCTTCCCCGTTACCCTCTACTCTGAGCGATGCCCGTGCCGGATTCGGTACGATGCTTTCGATCATAAACGGCGAGCCAGTTTCCATGAAGCGCGCGAGCGTTCGATCGCCGCAGCTATAGTTATACGTAAATGCGCTGCCGGAATCGCCCAGCGATGCGATGCAATCGGAGGAAAGGCCGGACGGAGTATCGAACGTGATGTTCGATAATGCCAGCGGTGTCGTCGAAGCTTTCGTGAGATAGACCTGGAATATTAGCGTGCCGATAGTATCCGATGTGGGAATTGGAGCGAGCGTAAAATGTTGTGTCATCATACTATTCACAAGCGGGTCGTTCTTCACATTCAGTCCATTGCCGGAGAAGCCGGTATAACTGAGTATATCGTCATTATGTGTAAGATCGAAATGAAGCGCAGAAATCATCGCCGGTGATGGTGGCGAATTCCAATTGGCAACCAGATAGAATTTGACAATGCTGCCATCCGTCGCACTATCGAATTTCAATAGCGATAAAGTGAGGTGTATGGGATAGACAATACTTGTTGTGAGCGGAATCGTTTGCGAGGGCGGGCCGCTGTTCGCATCGCTCGTGATGGTGAAATTGCCACTAATCGAAAGAGGATGCCCGGTTGTATCAGGGGTAAAAAGAATTTCCTCTTTGGCGGAATCGCCTGGCGCGATAATAATCGGGTACGTCGCATCGCTCCCATAGGCCCCATTAGTCCCATGCGACGGATCGAACTGCCCGCTAAGTATGCGCAGCGTATCGCAGCCAGTATTCTTCAGCCAGATGATTGTGTCTCGCTCTTGGCAGACATAAATGCTCCCAAGATCGCGTAGCGCGGTATCGACAGCAAGCGCGCTGTTACCGGCAACAACTGAAGCCGAAGCCGTAAATATCGTATCGTGAATGGAGCCGTCGGGAAGCTGATAGGTGATCGCAATCGTCGATTGCGACGCGCCGGTGTCATGCGGAGAAACGACCCAGCGGTAATGCAACGTATCGCCGCCAATTAGATTGGAGCGTTCGCCTCCAATATTTATCGCGGAGAGATTGCCGGTTGAATTTAAATGCACACTTAGTATTTTCAGCGTGTCGCAATCGGGATTGTGAAGCGAGAAATCGAGCGAATCGGCAGCGCCGCAATCGGTGCGCGTGGCGAATGTGTAGGACTGCGAAGCCAGCGAGCTTGCAAGCGATGCCATGCCGGGCAAACCCTGTCCCGAGAGCGAGATCATCTCGGTCTCCGTCAAACCCATCGAGATGACGGTGAGCGTTGCGACGCCCGAATATCGAGCAGTCCCTGCCGGAGCAAAATGAAAGCGGAGCGCGACCGAATCGCCCGGCTGAATTATTATCGGCAGCGAATCGCGATTCGTGGCCGAATCAGCAAGCCATGTTATACCTTCGGCAGCAAGCGATACATTCGTTAATGTATCCGGCGCGCAGCCCATGTTGCGAAAAACAATACTGGTGTCGGAAGTGGAGCATCGGCTCGTCGGAGCGAAATCGAATGCGTTCGACGAAGCGGTAAGCTGCGGCGTAACCGGCGTCGAAGTTGCGGTAACGGTAATGATGGTATCGAACGGATACGAGGTGTCGGGCAGGACGGTCGTTCCGGTAATATGCAACTTCGTTGAAAATGTACCCGCTTGTTTTAGCGGATCGAAGAGCACATAAAACGAATCGCGCGCGCCACCGCCTAAACTTTCGGGCAGTGTAGGTAATGAATCGAGCGCGAAGTGGATCGTATCGCCAACGAGCGTGGCGCTGGAAATCACGAGTCCATCCGGGCACAGATTACTCGTTATCGTTGCAAGACTTTCGCTTGTGCTGCAAACTGGTATCCTTGGAATCGCCGCAATGGAAAAACGTGTCGTATCGTCTTCCGGCAATGTGCCATCGCCGCCATCGGTCGTCTCCCACACGCCGCCATTTATATCGAAGGCGATAATTGTCCCACCATTGCATGTAGGAAGTACGCAAAAGCGTGTATCTGCATCGAGCGTAGGACCACCGATGCATTTCCAACTTTGACCATCGTTCGTAGAACGAAACATTCCAGGACTGGAGGATACATCACATGACTGTATGTAAATTGCGGATGCTGCTCCTTCGATATTTCCCGATACATTATCTGAATAAGGAGCGGCAATAGAACCTGCGTTAACCCAAGTTTTTCCGGTATCGCTGGATAACCATGTATGATGGGGGCCAGCACCGAGTCCACCTTCAGGATACGCAAAGAATGTATGGCGGGATTGGAGGTAACAAAGCCCCCAACTCTCCCCAAATCCAGAGGAGGAACTGAGAGGCCAATTCAAATCTGCCCATGTGCTTCCTGCATCTTTTGTAAGATATATATGCTGCCATAAAAAATTTTTCCCGTTATTGGTATACGGGGCAGCAGCGGTTGTAATCATACATTCGCTGCCGCTTAGTGGCGCGACTCCTCCATTACTTGTAAAGAGTGTTCCATTTTTTTCCTTAATGCAATTCCATTCCCATGAGGAATCGATAGCGGTCCATGTATTTCCGCCATCCGTCGTCTGATAAATTCCTGGTAAATTATAAGACCACGTCCCGCCTGGCATCGGCGTCATTCCAAGTACCGTGAACCAGCCAACATTACGGTCCCTCATGAATATAGAAGTTATACCTCCTTGATATCCTTGATTACAAGCAGCATTGAGTTCAGGTGGAAACGAGATAAGTGCCCATGTTTTTCCGGCATCGAGTGTGCGATAAAGATGAAAGTGACCGATTCCACTCTCCCTAGTAGCAACGAAGCCAGAATTAACGTCCCAGAAAAAGCCGCAGGTGGGGATATCCGGCAGTTTACCAATTTGCTTCCATCCTTTGGCTTCAGTCGAAGCGGATGCGATTATCGCTATGCCCAAGAGGAGCCAAATTCGTGCTTTCTTCATTTTTAATTTGAAGTTTGAGTCGAGGTATTGCCTCGACCCAAACCGCGTATAATATGATAACAGACTACTTCACTACAAGCATCGACTTGCTCACGATCGTAATCCCTTTAGGAAATTCGATTGTATAGTAGTACGTCCCCGCTGGAAGTTTCTCGGCTGTAATATAGAAGAAATGATGCCCTGCGCCTAATAATTGCTCGTGATCGGTCAGTACAGTTTCTCCTGCCTCATTCATGATGCGTATGGTTGCCATGCCACCGGCATCAGTAATGAACGGAATTGTGGTCTTGAATCCGGTAGAAGCATCCAACGGATTGGGGAAATTGCCACCAGTTTCGGTAATCGATTCCGTTGGTCTAACGTCCGCTTTTTTAATACCCATTGGTATCGTAAAGGTATTGCTGGAGCACTCGTTACCATCGGTAAGCGTCACAGTGTGATTTTCTTGATTGATCAATTCACAATTCGGTATTTGTATGCATACCGTTTGACATGACTGAATATCATAAGCAGAGTTGCTTGTGCTAAATACAATGCTATTAATTGGTGGCATACTGGGAGATGTTGTGTATGTCCAGTGATCTGGCGCGGTGATTACATCGTGAGCACACTGTTGTAACCCACCAAATCCATTGCAGTCTTGCAATGGAGGCGAGAAGCTCAATGTGAACGAGCTTATAGCAGTTCCTTTGTGATTGATACAGATGTTTGTGAAACAATCGTCATCATAAACAGATAAATTGTCGCAGCCCGAGCAACTGCCAGTTCCGCAGGTATATAGGTTCGCTGCGTCTGAATACGATCCGACCCAATTACCACCGCCATATGCAATGAAATTAAACGCTCCCCAGTTATTATTCCAACAAGTGAGTGGCGCGCACAACCAGAAATCGAGAACATAACCATTCGTGACTTGTGGACTGAAAGAGATCGTGTAAACGCCCAATGCCGTGTGTGTGAAAGTCACGCCAGTGTTATCCTGATTTACCCAGCAAGGCTCACTAATACATGCATCTGTAGCGCCAACCGAATTCGGAATAAGTATAATCTGAATCGAGTCGGTTGGATGTCTCACTGTTAAGGTAAAATGCACGCAACAGTAGTTGCAGCCGGGCCTAGTACCGGCATCGGTATTGCAAACAATGGTGTCGTTTAGCTGTCCAAAGCTGACCTCCGGCAGCACAGCCGTCATGGCCGCAGCCAGCGACAAAAGCGCCAGCAGGAATGTTACGCGGCTCAAGCGACAAGCGCGAACCGTTGTGGATAGTATTCCTCCGCTCTTATCAGCGGCAGGAAGATTGTTCAAGTAACTTAAGAATCTCATGATAATGAGTTATTAAGGGACAAGCGGGGCCGGGTCACGTACGTCTTTGCAAAGGGTGGCGTGGCTCGGCGCCGCGCTCGTCGTGTTTTTGGGTTAGTTGATTAGATCATTGAACGATGACGGTAAAGGGCTCATAGGGCTTTTGGGGGAGTCCGGCGAACACAAACCGAGACCTTTTCAATGAACGGAGCAATCTTTAATTTCTCTCGTATCTCGACGGGGCAATAACCTCATCGCGATATAAAAAAAATCGATGAGTTCCGCTTCATCCAACGCGCGTTTTGCCGAAAGATTCGCTGATTGAAAAATATTTCGTTTAAAAAAAAAATCGGATAGAAAACTATTTTTGATGGAACTATCCCTGTAATTCCTGCCACAGTCTGGAATCCAATCCCCTGCATCACGGGGTCTGGATTCCCCCCAATCAGGTTCGAGGTCAGGCCTTTCGCGGGAATGACAGAGACACAAATTTCGCATTTTTTAAAGACCGTAAGTTATTGATTTATAAGGACTTACGGGGAATAATGAAGAAAAATATAAAATAAATTACATTTAGCGGAACTAAAATGCTATTTATTTTGTTGTAAGGCGCATAAGGACAATTCTGCCCTATTGATAAAATTGAGTTTCGATCAGGGAATTATGGTAAATGGCCTCTTCGAAGTCCTGTCTCTTTTATAAAATGAAAGCCAAAATAATATATACTCGACTTGATGAATGTTTTATGAATTGTGGCAGAATCAAGCTGGGATATGCAAAGTTAATGAATTCTCCCCCAACACCAACATTTTTGCGTCCTCATGAAAACTATACATTTGGCCTTGTTTTAGATGATGGTAAATCACTTTCAATTACGCAACTCATCCGGCAATGGTTTAAAACGATTGGAAGTTTAGTCTGGTATAAAATTATCCCGGCTATGAAATTATCCTGGCTTTTTCTCTCCTTGGCCGCATTAGGCTGCACTCGCGAAGTAGCAACACCGCCGTTAGCCATTGCTCAGACCGATGCGTGCTCGCTTGCAGCGTGGATCATGCAGCAGCAGCCACATACGACACGCACGCTCGAAGAGGGTCCGCCTGCGCTGCGGGATACGTTCATCACGGTCAACGAGGCTCAACGCAGGATTTCAATCCCGGAGGGGTTTACCATGACGGTCTTCGCGCGTAATATACCACAGTGTCGCGGCCTCGCCTGCTCACCCGATGGCGTTATTTATGCGACCTCGTTCAATGGCAACGTCTATGCCTTCCCCGATCATAACCGTGATGCAATGCCGGATAGCACCATCACGATAGAGACCGGACTCGATGACCCGGATGCCGTTGGCTTTTACGCGGGCGAGCTCTATGTGTCGAACAATGCCGGGCTGTATCACCTTATCACGAATGGCCAAAGCCGAGTGGCGCAGAGCATGGATACGATCGCTACGTTTCCTCCGCAGGGCGACCATCACACACGCAACTTCGTCTTCGATACAACGAAGAAAAAGATTTACGTGCAGGTCGGCTCGAAAGGTAATCTCGATACGACCGATCTGGCACACCGGGCGCAGATCGTCGAGATGAATATCGACGGCTCGGAATATCGGACGTATGCTCGCGGCTTGCGTAATGCCGAAGGGCTCGACATCGATCCTCGTACCGGGGCGCTCTGGGCGAACAATAACGGCATGGATGATATTTTTGGATCGGGCACTGAGCGAACAGCGAACAATCCTTCGGAGTGCGTGTATCTTGTATGCGATGGAGCTAATTATGGATGGCCCTGGTGCTATGGATTTCAGATCCGTAATCCGGAGCAGCCGTGGATGAATCTCGATACGAATATTGTAAAAACATTCGATGGACCGGTCGCGGAGGTGCTTGCCCACGAAGCGCCGCTTAGTCTTCATTTTTATCGTGGCAATACTTTCCCAGCGATGTATCATAATGCGATCTTCCAGTGCTATCATGGCTCGTGGGACCGCTCGACGCCCGCGCCACCGCGCATTACTGTTATGTGGATCGATTCCGATGGACATAATGCTCGCGTTACCGATTTTGTAAATGGCTTCGAGCCGGATTCGAGCAGTAACCGTTGGGGCAGGCCGGTCAGTATTATCGAAGGCGGTGACAGCGCGCTCTATGTTTCGGATGATCAGGCGGGAGGAATTTATCGCATCGCGTGGACAGGTCCGAAGCAGACGAGTGAAGTTTCATCTTCTTCGATCAAAGGTAATTTCTCGATTGGCAATATTGCACCGAATCCAGCTCGCAATGAAATTCAATTCGATGTTTCACTCGATCAGGCTGGTCCAGTTCAGGCGGAGCTATTCGATCTGCTCGGAAATACTGCTCAACATATTCAGTCTGAAGAAATGAATGCAGGTCATCACACACTTCGAACGAGCGTTGCAACTCTGCAATCCGGTACTTATATCCTTCGCATAAACGCGGGCGACGAAGTGCTCTCGAAGGAAATTACAGTCGTGCGATGAACAAGTTACGACTTGACACTGGCGGCCGCTCGAATAATCGCGAGAAAAGAATCGGCACTGAGCGAGGCGGCGCCGATAAGTCCGCCATCGATGTCGGGCTGAGAAAATAATTCGAAAGCGTTCTCCGGTTTAATACTTCCGCCATATTGAATGATGATGGTTTCCGCTAAGTTGCCGAATTTGCGACGTAGCTCGGAACGGATAAATGCCTGTGCTTCCTGGGCCTGTTCAGGGGTTGCTGTTTTTCCGGTGCCGATTGCCCAGACCGGCTCATAGGCGATTGTAATATTCGCAGCATCCGCAGCATCCGCGCTGGCAAGACTTCCCACAATTTGACGAAGCAATACTTCTTCCATATCGCCCTTCTGCCGCTCTGCGTCTGTTTCACCAATACAAAGAATAGGCTTCAGACCTGCATCGAGTGCACTACGCAATTTGCGGGCAACGAGATCGTCTCTTTCTTCGAAGATGGTCCGGCGTTCGCTGTGGCCGAGAATAACATACGTGCAGCCGATCTCTGAAAGCATCGAAGCCGAAATTTCTCCGGTGAATGCGCCACGATTTCCGATATAGCAATTCTGTGCGCCCAGCTTGATCTTAAAATCTTCGAGTTCGAGTTTAGCTTCATTCAGCGCAGTGAATGGCGGACATATTGCGATTTCGATTCCATCGAACGACTCTTCCCAATCCGTCCCAAGCTGAAATATGAGCTTGCGCGTCTCGCACAGCGAGCCATTCATCTTCCAATTGCCACAGATAAACTTTGTTCGCATTATACTTTGTTCGTAACCCTAATTAGATCAACGAGTCCTTCAGGAAAGAACGTCTCATTTGATTTCTCGATTTCGGAGAGCGACCACCATTGAAAGTCTGAGATATTCTCTGCAGGTTCGATTTTAAATCGAATTGGTAAAGGCCTTCCAACAATTCGTACAAGGAAGAAACATTCACGAGAAGTGACGAGCTCGCCACTATATACTAAATCAATATCGCGTTCAAGGATACATCTTTCCAGTCCTTCGACATCGACTCCTGTTTCTTCTTTCAATTCGCGAATCGCGGCTTCTTCGTATGTTTCGCCATCCTCGACCCCTCCTCCTGGAGCGACCCAATATGTTAAGCGATCCGGTTCTTTGGGATTCGCCGGGACATTATCGGAGTGTTGAATCATCAGAATCTCATTCCAATCATTGAGTAGGATTACACGGGCCGTCCGGCGAATTCGCAATGCCATTATGCCTTCTCCAACTCTTCTTTCATTATCTCATTCACCATCTCAGGATTCGCCTTGCCTTGCGTGGCCTTCATCGTCTGTCCTACGAAAAATCCGAAAAGATTTACTTTGCCTTCCTTGTACTGTCCCAATTGAGCCTGATTTTTAGCGATTACTTCCCGGATGGTTCCAAGAAGCGCATCCCTATCGGATACTTGTTCAAGACCTTTTTCCTTGATAATATCCTTAGCTGAATGTGGGTTATTTGGAAGGTACTGAATTGCAGTCGTAGCGGCTGTAGGAGAAATGAGATGAGCTTCTGTGAGTTCAGCTAATTCGAATAATCGAATTGGGTTAATTCTTTCATATAGAGAGGGAGTTTCGGTCTTAATTTTAAAAACAGGTCCAATAATAAAATTTGCTACCCGCTTACTCGTCGCTTCTTTGGGATTAGTTGAGCCTTCGAACGAATTTTCGAAAAAATCCGCTGTTTGTTTATCTTGAGTCAAAATGTCGGCGTCATACTTTGATAGCTTATATTTTTTTATAAGCCGATCGCGTCGTGCCCGCTGAAGCTCCGGTATTTCTTCCCGAACTTCAGCGAGATACTCCTCGGAAACTGTCACCGGCAGCAAGTCCGGCTCTGGGAAATACCGATAGTCATGCGCTTCTTCTTTCGAGCGCATGGCGCGAGTTACACCTTTGTTGGCATCGAAGAGCATCGTTTGATGAATGACTGGCTGGCTATTCTCAATCAGTCCGATCTGGCGCTCTATTTCCGCTTCGATGGCGCGCTGGACATTTCGGAAGCTGTTCATATTTTTTACTTCCGTCTTTTGTCCAAATTTCTCCGTACCACGCAGCCGGACAGAGACGTTCGCATCGCACCGGAGAGAGCCTTCTTCCATATTGCCGTCACAGATGCCGAGATACGTGACAATCGACTTGATCGTCGTGAGATACGCATACGCTTCATCGCTGGAGCGCATGTCAGGCTCCGATACAATCTCGATGAGCGGCACCCCGGCGCGATTGAGATCGACGAGCGTCTCCGCGCCGAAATCGTGGATCGACTTACCAGCGTCTTCTTCCATGTGGATTCGTGTAATACCGATACACTTTTCGCCGCCATCTTTCATCTCGACGTTCAGATAACCATCGTAACAAATCGGCGTTTCGTATTGGGAAATCTGATAGCCTTTTGGAAGATCGGGATAAAAATAATTTTTACGCGCGAAAATCGAACGTTCGCGGATTTGGCAATTGGTAGCAAGTCCCATTCGCACGATAAATCGCAGAAGATTCTCGTTGAGAACAGGCAGCGTGCCCGGGTGCCCGAGGCAAATTGGGCAAGTATTATGATTGGGTAACGCGCCAAATTCGGTCGAGCAGCCGCAGAATGCTTTCGATTTCGTAAGCATCTGTGCGTGAACTTCGAGCCCAATAACCGGCTCGTATTTTTTCTGCAAATCAGGATTCATTATAAATTAACTTGCGAAATTTCAAACTGTAAGACAAATATAACTAACAAATCAGCACTAATATTTGAATGTTGCCTTTATTTCCGTCAAGTTACGTTTTTTCATGGCATACCTATTGTGAATCTCCACCGATATGGAATACCCATCGATCCACACCCCGGCAAAATTGCCACCTTATATGCACGATTTCGACTCTCGGATTTCTCCGGGGCGCAGATGGCAGCCGGGAATGACGATCTCCAGACCCTCACCTACAAAACCCGGGTCGTCTGAAAAAAACGACCGGCGCCCATCCTTCCCAAGTACACGGGTTATGTAATCCGTATTTTTGCGGAGCATGAATGTCTCCGCCCCCGATCAATCTATCGCTGAAAGCAAATGGATTCTTGCACTTATCTTAATAAGTGCATTGATGCTAATTTGCACGATATTTTATCCTTTCGGATACGATCAGGCCATTTTCTCTGTCGGAGGAGAAATGGTTCTGAAGCATGGCGCAATTCCCTACCGCGATTTTCTCGACACTAAACCTCCACTTATTTTCTATCTTTATGCGCTTTCTTCCCTGCTATTCGGCCACCATGAATGGTCAATCCGGATATTCGATCTTTTATATCAGCTTGCCGCTTCAATTTATTTTTTCAAAATACTTACACGATATTTTCATTCGAGGACTGCTGCCCTTACCGTCTGCATTACGATACTAATATATGCTGGGACAGGGTTTTGGCATACGGCTCAGGTCGAAAGCTTTGCATTCATTCCATCGCTCTTACTGCTCGATGTGACGTTAAGAGCGAAAGAGCCCAACCGATCTAATATTTTCACATTCGGACTTTTCGCCGGAATAGCGAGTGCCGTTCTTTTTCTATTAAAATTCACACTGATAACTGGCACATTTGCCTCGGTTATTTTTATTTTGCTTCGGAAAAAGAATGAAAGTAATACCGCTCTTCGATATTCGCTCGGTCTGATAACATCGTTCGTTATTTTGCTGGTAGGCTATATACTATATCTGAAATTCACCGGCTCACTCGAATACTTTCTTCAAAATATACGATGGGTATCTAACTATGCTCAGATCGAACCGCTTTTGGGACGCGATACCATCGCAACACAGTATTTCACACTCTTTCCGGAGCGTCTTATTTCGACAATGACGCTCAGCTTCTTTGTGCTTGGATGTGCAGGAATCGCTGTGTACTTACGAAATCTTTCTCGCGACCACTCTCAACCGATCCATGGTCTGCTCGCTCTTACCTGGGGATTACAACTTATAGGCGTTCTCGCAGAGCGTAAAATGTTTCAATATCAATATCTGCGAGCAACATGGACGTTTGCTCCTTTTATAGCTATGGGAATTTTTTATACTTTACCAATCAGCAAAAAAATTTGGGAAAGGCTCTCTCAATCCAAAATACCGGCCCGAACTATTGGATCAATGCTTTTTATGGTTATCGTACTAATCGCGTTCTTTTATTCACCTTTCATCAAGCTTTTTTCGCAATCGATTCCCTGGGTACACATTGTCATAGCAGATGAAAATGCCGGAGTTGAAGTTCATAAACGAATTCCAGATTATTATGCCGACGAACAAATGAGCGTAGGAAAATACCTGAAACAACGCGCGGCAGGCAATGACAATATCTTCGTTTGGGGAAATGATATGGCCATCTATTATTATGCAAACAAGCTCCCTTCAACGCTGTGCCTTACTGCCACTCCACTACGCACACCCTGGACTCCTCCTGCCTGGCAAGATACATTGATAAAGCAAATGATCGCTTCACCTCCACGTTTTTTTATCTCGGAGTTTGGAGATGTTAAATCCTACATTACCGGCAGCACCGAAGATTCCTATCAGGCTTTACTGAAATGGTCGGCACTGCGAGATTTTCTCGCCTCCAATTATGAGGAAGATACGACCATCGGGCATTATAAAATCTTTCGGATGAAATAAAGAGCATTGTTATAATGCCAATTGTACGATTCGCTCGCACAATTCTTCAAACGACATCCCTGCCGCTTGCGCGGCGTCGGGCAGTAAGCTCAATGGTGTCATGCCGGGCAGCGTATTGATTTCGAGGCAGGAATAGGAGCTATTCGGGCGAAGCCGAAAGTCGATGCGCGCGTAACCACGGCATCCGGTCGCTTCGAAAGCACGCAAAGCATCAGCTTGAATACCATTGGTGACACCATCGGGTAACTTTGCAGGACATACATGCACCGCCATTCCAGGCTGGTATTTATGCTCGTAATCGTAGAACCCACCTTCCGTAACAATCTCCACAATTGGCAATGCTTCATTACCGAGAATGCCGACCGTGAGCTCGCGTCCCTCGATAAACTCTTCGATTAAGGCTTTCGTCGAATATTCGAGCGCAAGATCGATGCCGCGATGAAATGCATCTTCAGAATCGTCGCTAAGAATAGTCAGGCCAACCGTCGAGCCTTGATCGTTCGGTTTAATAACCATCGGCAATCCTAATTCAGACTTTGCAAGCTCCCATGCTGCATGACGGTCA
>DASZLH010000188.1:0-14221 GCA_035552495.1 Kapaibacterium sp. (SeqCode)
ATGCCCGGCTACACGCACCTGCAGCGCGCGCAACCAGTCCTGCTTAGCCATCATTTATTGGCGTATGTTGAAATGTTCGCGCGCGACAGGGAGCGGCTGGACGATTGTCTGCGCCGCATCGATCGTTCGCCGCTTGGCGCGGCTGCGTTTGCCGGTACGTCCTATCCACTCGACCGCGAGATGACAGCGAGCGAACTCGGCTTCACCGAAATTCTTCGCAACAGTATCGACGCTGTGAGCGACCGCGATTACCTCATCGAACTTGCTGCCGCATGTAGCCTCATCATGGCACACTTGAGCCGCATGGCTGAGGAGCTGGTGATTTGGTCCACGAAAGAGTTTGGATTTGTCACGATGTCGGACGCCGTGACGACGGGCAGTAGCATCATGCCGCAGAAAAAAAATCCGGACATGGCGGAGCTCATACGAGGCAAGGTCGGGAGCGTCTATGGTGCGCTCTTCAATCTGCTAACGATTGTAAAAGGACTGCCGCTCGCATATAACCGCGATATGCAAGAGGATAAACGGCCAATGTTCGATGCTATCGAAACGACGCATGATTCGCTCGAAATGATGGCGTTCCTGCTCCGCGAGACGCAGTTCAATACCTTGCGAATGGAGAAAGAAGTGGCAAACGATCTTTTGACTGCCACCGAGATCGCCGACTATCTCGCGCGCAAAGGCGTACCGTTTCGAGAAGCGCATCACATCACCGGTAAGATCGTGGCGTATGCCGTCGAGCAGAACGAGCCGCTCACCAGCATCCCACTACAACAGCTACAATCGTTTTCGACTCACTTTGAAGCAGATATTTTCGATTATCTCGACCCGCAGCACAGCGTATGTGAGAAGCGCTCTGCAGGCAGTACCAATCCTGCCATGGTCGAGCGGGCGATCGACTATTGGAAACGATCGTTAGGTTGACGTTCGTTACGATCGCTGCTATAGGCCGCATTTCCGCATACCGCTTAAAATTAATTTCTCATCTAAACTGATTTGGCGTTTCGCGTGTATTGATTGCTCACATTTTATATCTCAACTCGTTATGATCAAAGATTCTCTTCTGAAAAGTTGCATTCACGATCTGGCCGTTTGTCAGCATCTCCATTCGAAATTCGATGCATCACAAGCCGATTGGCGTCCGCGTGAGAACATGCGCACGACAACCGAGCTGATGCAGTACCTCAGCTTTATCGGTGGCACAATGACGAAGCATTTCATCGACCCTCCCGCAGACCGCGAAGCAGCACGCAACACCTACCGTGCAAATTCTAAAAATTCCAAAGAGAACGTCACCATCGAAAATTTTCACGATGCCATCGAGCGTGAGAAAGATGCGATTCGCGAAGCCTATTCCAGTATCACCGACGCCGATCTTTCACGCATGACCTATCACATGTTCAGCAATGAAGAATCATCACTTTTCGACTCATTGCTCACCGTCGTAAAGTATCTCACGGCCTACCGCCATCAGCTTTTCCTCTATGCAAAAATGTGCGGCGCGGAGATCAGCACCCCGAATAACTGGTATGGAATGGATCCGCAGCCGGCGCCGGTGAAGAAGACCGTTGCCGCGTAGGTTTATTTTAGGATTTCTATTTTTGGTCATTCCCTCGAAAGTGGGAATGACCTTTTTAATTTAACGAAAATAACACGCCCGCGGCAATGCGGATATCGCGGGAAAAAACTTATTTCTATGAAATTCGATTTTCAAAAGAATGTCTATAGCCCCAGATTCTAAAATTCACAACATTCGCGATACCGCGCTATGGATTGCTGGTTACCGCGCGGAAGAATCGGCGAAGCCGAATGCCCTCTTTCACGATCCTTATGCTGCGCTCCTTGCCGGCGAGCGCGGACTTGCCATGGCACGCGATTTCGAGCAGGCCAGCTTGATGCGGTTCGCCATGATCGTGAGGACCGTGTCGATCGATCGGCTGGTCCAAAAGGCTATTGCAACGGGGATTGATACGATTATCAATATTGGCGCGGGACTCGATACGCGGCCGTATCGCATGGAACTTCCTCGAGATTTAAAATGGATCGAGGTCGATTTTCCTTCCACGATCGAGTACAAAAAAGATAAGCTGCGCGATGCCGTGCCGAACTGCCATCTCGAATATATTGCCGCCGATTTCAATAATGAGGAGGAGCGCAGAGCACTCTTCGAAAAATTAGGAACATACTCTTCGAACGCTTCCGGTGTAACCGAAGGAGTAATCGGTTATCTCACCGCCGAAGAAGCGCGCCAGCTCTCCAGCGATATCCATTCCACCCCAGGCATTCAGCATTGGATTATCGATTATGGCCGCGGTAACTTTCTCAGACAATTCAGAAAAAAACTTTCGAAAAATCTCACACAATCTCCGCTCATATTTCCTGTATTAGAGCCGCTCCCCTTCTTTGAAGAAGACGGCTGGAAACTCGAAGAAGACCTTCATCTCCTTGACGAAGCCGACCGCATCGGCCTGAAACTCCCGCTGACCCCAATGTGGCAACTCTTTTTCTATTTTATGCCGGGCAGAGTCAGAAAAATAGGCAATGGAACGTATGGCTACGCCATGTTCGGAAAATAACTTCTTCTCGAAGTGGAAATGACCATTTTATTTTATGGGGAATAACACGCCCGCTGAAATGCGAATATCACGGGAATAAACGTAGATACCTTCAGCATTATCCCAGGAATAATGATCGCTGTTTGTCAGACCAAACGCATAAGAAGCATCGACAAAGAATTCTGGGCCTTGAGCAAGTTCTAATATAATCCCAGCACCGGCGGTAATTGAAAGATCGATTTTATTTGTGTAATCGGTTATACTTACCGATGTATCTACACGGTAAGATGTTCCGACTCCATTCGGAATAAATGTTTGTCCAGAAGCCTGAACCGTTTCCGTATTCGAAAGCAAATATCCTATCGAAGGTCCAGCAAAAAGATATGGTCTGACAATACCATTGCCAAAATTTACTTTTGCAAGTATGGGGACTTCAATATAGGTGATTGTCCAATCTGCTATTCCGTCACTTCCATCATAACCATAAGGAAATGACTTCATATCGGCTTCCCCTCCCTTCTGATCGTATAGGAGCTGGATACTGAGTGCCCACGAATTGTTGAAGTGGTAATCGAACTGGCCGCCCCCAAGCCCTAACATTCGGCCAGAGATACTCTCACCATCGGGAAGATTGTCATAATGCTGATTCGCAAGACTCACACCCCCTCGCAAACCGATCATCATATCCTGTGCGGATGCAAAGGTAGGAACCGCGAAAAAGCCAACGAAGGAAAAGAAGACGAGTTTTTTCATAGGGATAAAACACGCGAGAAGGATAACGGTTGCAAATGACTTATCATATTGGGAATAACACGCCGGTAGCAAGGCGAAGATCTAGCGGATATTCATAGGTACTATAAGCTTTATCCCATGGATAATTATCGATGTTTGTGGCGCTGAATGCATATCCGGCATCGACGAACAATTGAAATCCGGATGCAAAAAACACAGAAATTCCTGCACCAACAAGTATCGAATATTCAATCTTAGTGATGGAATTAGTAAGGTTTATTGTAGTATCGTTTTTTATACCGTCATTGTGAGAGGTGTTGCCAAGACCATTGGGAATGCCAGAACCTCCACCAGTGTGAACTTTTTCAATACTGGAGAGCAATACTCCAAACGACGGTCCTGCAAATATATAAGGTCGAATGATACTGTGACCGAAGTTCACTTTGCCGACGAGGGGAATTTCAAGATACGTCATCGTCCAGTCAGCATAGCCCCTGTACCCAGTATAAGCGTTTGCATATCCAGTTCCATGCGCAGCTTTTTGATAGTAGAGTGCCTGAAGGCTTAAGGCCCACATTGTATTAAACTGATAATCGACCTGGCCTCCAGCAAAGATGCAGGTGTGACTCGTCAAGCTCTCAAAAGGCAGAGAATTAATATCGATTACATTATTTATTCCACCTCGCACGCCAAGCATCATTTGCTGTGCCTGACCTGAAGATGCAATAACACCTGCTAAAAATACGATGACTAAATAGGGAAATAGTTTTTTCATGCAGTGTTACTGTCCTGCCAGCCACATCATCGCTTTGGATTCTCCGAGCGAGATATTAATCAGCACGAGCAACCCGACGAATAAAGTCGTTGCATATTGCCGGTTAACGAGTGCGCGAAGTTCTGCGCTCGCGCCTTGCATGGCGCTTGGACCGGTGAGTTCTGCCGTTGCTTTCGCGAGTATTTTATCCCCGCGCGGCCGAAGACTGGCTATCACAACGACAAGCAAAATAATAAACACGGTCTGCTTAATGGCGAGCCAGGGGAGACTCGAAAATGGAAACCATGCATAGCTCATGATCGTCATAACGGCGCCCGTCACGAGAATACCGACGGAGGCGATCATGCCCATGACTGGCAAAATCGTTGCCGCGGAACGGATAGCAGCCAGTTCGGCGGGCGTTCCCATAATTTTTTTCCGTAGCGAGGTCCCAATAATTGCCATTCCGACTAAGCCAATCGCGAAGCCGACGCTTATGATATGAAGGATCACAAAAATCGTGTACCACATGCGACAAGAATATTTTAGGGTTAACGATGCGACGAGTTAAAAACACTTTTGGATAAACGACTATGGCGTTGTTGCCCACAACATAGGCTGCCACTCGCCGAGAATGATATTGATCAGCACGAGTATTTGCACCACCATTCCGACGGTCACAATACGGTCGAACATAGTTCGCAAATTCAACGATGCGCCACTGGCGGGATTTGCTCCGCCCATTTCTTCGCCGATTTGCCGACCGATTTTTTTACTGAGCGGCACATAGATCGCGAAGGTAATAGCAAGCACGACTACGAATATGACTTGTTTGATCGCAAGCCAGGGAACCACATTAAACGCGAACCACGGTAAATGCCGGATACCGGCCATCGCAGGGCCGGTGATAAGAATTCCGATACCGCCGATGTTGCCCATGACCGAGCCATAAATCAGGGTAGAGCGCATCAGGTATAGCTCGCCGAGCGTGCCAACTGCGCGCTTACGAAAATTATTCACTAATACCGTAACGACACCAAGCCCGATCCAAATACCGGCGCTCAAAATATGTAAAACGACAAAAACGACGTACATACTACAAAGATACTACAAAAAATGTAGAGTGTAGCAATATTAGGGTTCGATTGCAATAGGTTTGCGTGACAAGTAGAAACACAACACACATAAAAATCCGATAAAGCAAACACCCATGATGGATATTTTTTCTCCGAGATCTTCAATTGGCGATTTTATTATTTCAAGCATCAGATGGTAATTACCCGCAGGCAGAACTGCGCGTAATAGGCCATTCGAATCGGCTTGCAATGGGATTTGCATTCCTCGATCGTCTTGCAAATTCCATAGTGGCCAATAGAATCTATGGAATTGGACAAGTGTCGGCTGGTGCAGGTTTACATAGAATTCCGAGCGCGATCCTTTTCGGTAGATTGTCTGAAGGGTGTCGAAATCTCTCATTCCGGACACTGCCGTAACTTCAGAATCATTCATGTTCTCGTTGGCAAGCCGATTCACGGTATCCGGATTCCAGGATGCCTGAACGGGTGCGTACGCTGGGAGACTCCATCCAATTTTTTCTTCGATGGGGTAGCGCACACCGTATGGTTCACGCGCAATAATAAAAACCGCGAGTAACAGGACTGCCACGGAAGAAATACCGATATAGAATAATCCATATTTGGGAATTTGTTCCTTCGAGATAGTCGAGGACCAAATCGAAATAGACAGGCAAACAATAAGAAAGAATCGAAAAGGAAATTGAATGAGTGCAAGTGGAGGAAAAACTTTTGCAACCGGAGCCGCCAAATAGGGAATTTGGACTAATACTACAAGGAGCATAATCAGCGACCACCCCAGATGCACCCGAGCGCTAGTCTGACGCCATCTACGATACCACACGACCGCAAGAATGATTGCTATCGGAAGCATGAATGCAGAGATAAACGCCGACGATCCTTCGTGGATGGAAAAAAGATGCGCGAAAATATTTTGTGCGAACAACGGCGCTCCATTCATTTGCGAGAGTTGAAACAATTGCGCCGCAGACTGAAAGTGGAGTACGGGAAAAATATAAAAGCTCGTGCAAAGGATTGCCAGAACGCTACCTAATCCGAATGGCACCAGCTTCCAAAGACTGCGCACGTTCATGCGGACCACGAGCAGAATCGCGATGCACCATAAGATAAGAATGAGGGCCGAAATATTTGTAAGAACAAGCAACGACCATCCGAGGCAGGAAATAATAAGCGCCTTTACACTTTTCCTGCTTGCCGGGCGGTCGGCCATAAAACTATATTCCAGGCCAATAAAAACTAATGGGACCCAAGCAAAGGCAAGATACTCCGAAAGCGCCGATCGGATCATGACATCGAAGAATGCATAAGGCCCGATGGCGTAAAGCAGCGCGCCCATCCAGGCATTGCGGCTGCGGAAACCGAGAAGGCTCAAATACCATCGACAAAAAAGAATGGCAGTGCCCGTGGCAAAGAGTGCGACCATGTTTAAACTATATTCTACCGATGCACCTGCCAAGTGAAAAATGGCGCCGAGAACACTCAAAAGGGGTGGGTAAAAATAGAGCGTCGCGGAACCGAGTCCACGAAAATTATTCGGAGTCCATCGCGGAAGCGTAATCCCTTCATTGCGCAGTTTTATAAACTGATCGAGGTTAGTAAGATGAAAATAGGAATCGTGCCCGACGATAGGAAAATTAACGAGAAAGAACAGGCATGTTACAGCCGTCGCGACTAATAGCAACACCCATGTTAATTTAATCCAGAGATGGCTCACAGTTCATCGATTTTTTTATTTCGATTGCGAGTTGCAGTTATGAGAGCATACAAGCAAGCTCCTGCGAACGCCAGTAGGCTGATCCACAACCCGATCCGGAAGCTGAGTGGTTGGAATTCGAATGTGATCGTATGAGTGCCGGGGTCGAGGAAGACGGCCCGCATCGCGTAGTTAGCGCGATAAATAGGGTGCTCCTTACCGTCTATATAACAAACCCAACCAGGATAATAGGTATCGGAAAGCACTAAATAACCCGCACTGGCTGTCTGTGCTCGTACGGAAATTTTCTCATTCGAATTGAGCAGCCAGCGAACGTTCGAATTGGTATCGTTGGAATGCACCGGCTGTGCGTGTTCATCTTCCTCCGAGAATAGAACTTCTTTTTCCGGAATAGAATCCGATTCCAGCAATGTAAGGACCGAGTGATTGTCTTTCAACGATCTCGAATTATAATACATCGAAGCGCGCGGGCGTACATACGAATTCTGGTAGATATACATTCTTCCAGAATCCACTCTCGTAAGTCCGTTCGTATCGTATTGGACTTGAGCCGTCACCAGATACTTCACGCCGAGCAAACCCAACAGTCGTGCATGAGGCTTGGAGGGCGTGACAATCCCCCTTACGGTTGGATAGAACGAAGCTGGCACTTCGCTTTCGTAGGCAGAAATCGTCGATAGGCCATATAGAGAAGGAAGATTATCGAGAAACACATATTGTTGCCCGGTCCACAGATGGCGGTCCAGATATAACCTGTTATTATCGCTATGACTTTGTAGGAATTGAATGGAAGAATGCTGCGGCAGCAGCGGAAATTGTTTTGCATCGAGCATGGGGAGCCATGCGTGCCAGAAAAAAATCGAGTGGATCCAAGATAAAGCAAGAAAGCAGAGAAGATATAAGTTTATCGAATATTTCCATCGTGCTCGAATCCAGAGCAACAGGAGTGAGCCCGCAATGACGATGAATGGTACTATCATCCAAAGAGAAAGGACTGAGTAATGATGGAATGTCCCTTCAATACGGCTTTGTACCCAAATATCATTTCCATCGGCGAAGGCGGTGCCCCGCGTACGAGCGAATGAAAATTCTCGAACCGATTGTTTGAGATGTGGGTCAAGCGTGAACGTTACATTCAAGACGAGAATAAAAATCGCGATGAGGGCACAAAGCCGTGTTGCCCACTTCAACCAGGGCTTAAACTGCTGGGTCGAGATAGTTCTATAGACGAAGGCTTCGAACCGTTCGGCGCCAAGTACGGTCGCACCTAAAAGAGCTACGATAAAAAAGCGATGGTAAAGCCATGCATAAAGCGGAGTCAGGATAGGGAGTAGAAATCCTAAGATCATCAGCCATCCGTAGCCACGAATGTCTTTCGACGAATGCTTCATCGAAAAGACAGCCCAGGCCGCCATCAGAAGTTCGACAAACCCAAGCGAGCCGCTGAAATCTAAAGGATGGACGTTTGCGATCGAAGTCAGACTAAGTGAGCGGACTTGCCCGAGCAATTCGGGAATAAAAAACACAGGAATCAGCGCGATAGAAAGCAAACGGTCGAATAGCGTGTAGGGCGTTTCATGGGTTGGAGAAAAGAGTTTGCCATGCAAAGTAACTTCCAGGAAGAGTTCTATAGTCGGTAGCCACATAATGGCTGTGAATGCAATGGCAACTGCAACTATACTGAGAGTAGAGGTAAAATACGATCGTATCGGTCTGCCAAATGCGTGGCAATAACTATAATTAATAGCTGCGAGAATGATTATGACATACGCAGCCGATTGCAGCGTCGAACCGAAGAACGTGCAGGCCAGCAACAGGGCTGAGCAAAATCCCCATTTGGAATTTTGCTGTTGATAGAATTTGAGCAGAAACGCCAATAGAAATGGCACCCAACAAAATGTTGCCGTCGCCCAAAGGTTAAGCGCGTGGGTAAGGAACATCCCATTCAGCATCCACGCCGATGCAAACAATAATGCGATGAGCCGCCCGCGCCCGTGCCAGCGTAATAGTAGATACATCCCAACGCCCGCAACGAAAAGTTGCAGAACGATGAGCAATGTGAAGGCGAACGGAAGATCGAACAGCAGAAGAAGAACATTGAAAAGATCGAACGACTGACGAGAAGAAGCATATTGAGGATATCCATTCAGAATGAGAGGGTTCCAATACGCAAGAGTACCTCGGTGCAGGGCTTGCTGCTCGTACACTTTCCACGGATAACTTTGCATTAAAGCATCCGTGAGATTATGATTGTAGGCTTGAGGAGGTCCGTATTCCGCCGAATACGGTAACGTCATGGTATCGAATTCATCGGTTGGCAACAGGAGATGCCTCTGAAATAAGGGAGGCCAAAATATGATGACCAAGAGAATGGCGAGGGCCAGCACACATATCGTGTCCTTCCACCACGGAGCCCAATCGCGACTTAAATTTTTCCAGGTATTCAAGAGAACATTGCGAACGTAGGTGTAATGGAGAACGTGTCCCGTTAGTGGGCAATCACAATTTGCGCAACGTATGTTTTTGTTGGAGTCTCTCCACGAACGAAGTATACTCCCGAGGGATAATTTTTCACCGGTATTTCAAATTGATTTTTCATAAGGGGAGATTGGAAGTCAATGGTTCTTCCCAATATATCGAAGATTGTTACGTTCGTGAGAATGGCGTTCGAGCCCCGCAACTCTATAATTAATTTGTTGCTGCCTTTGTCTTCCATAACGGAAAGCCACGAGGAATCGAACGGATTGGATGATGGAATCACCTGCGCCGCTTCCGGTTCCAATTCCAGCGCATCCAGCCAGATCTCGCCGTTGGTTGCTTTGCTATCTTTACCACTATAAATGAATTGCAACGTATGGATTCCGGAGTCGAGGCTTATGGATGTTGTACCTTCAATAGCCGGTCGCGGCAGCTGGTCCGAAGAGGAATAACCTTGCAATAGTACACTGTTTTTTTCATCGATCGTTAGAGTATAATTGCCGAAATCCTGACCGACCGTTCCGTGAACAATGAGTGAATACGTATGTGACGAAAGAACACTCATGTGAGCGATGAATCCAGCCTCCGAGAGACTATCCGGATTGAAGGCCAGTACTTCCTGATGACTCCATCGTGCATTCCACCACGGGCAAAGGTTCATCGTCGACACGACTCCACCAAAAGCGCTATCGACGATTAAGTCTTCAGCTTCCTCCCATACACGCGATGTAATTTTTACCGAGTCGGGACAATCCACTGGCTTTGCCTGATAAGAAGCGATCAGCGGGTAACTGCCATTCGTAAGAAAGGGAACTGAAATTCTACCATGCAATCGGCCTAAATCATCTATAGCAATCGAAGAGCTTACAGTTTTGCTGCCGATCATAAACGAAGGTTGTGCGTGAAATCCCCATCCAATGACGGAAAGGCTATCGCCACCAGTAAATAATGGCGAAGCTGAGTCCGAAAAAATTCGTATTAATTGTGACTTGAGAACATAGAGCGCAATGGTGTCTGACCCAATACTCAAAGAGTACTGGCCTGCCGGCACATGGCCATCGATACCGACGCGGATAAAAAATTTACCAGCAGAATCTGTAATCGTTTGCGCAATGGAATTGCCGTTCAAATTAATATCGAGCGAAGTGTTTGGGCTGTACGATGCGCCATGCAGATCAACGAAATCTCCGCGAACGACCGTATCGAGTGACGTCCAGAATTTGGGCATCGCCGCATAAAAGTATGCGACGGTCCTATAGTCCTTTTTCACGTCATTATTATTGCCATGTTGAAGGTCGATATCGAGCGAGTGGGTGAAATCGACCGCGTCCAACAATTGAAACCGGTAAAAACTAAACCACTTTTGCGTGCAGCCGGCAAAAGCCAGCGAGAACTCTCCATCCGAGAAATACCAGCCGCCATTGAAATAATCTTCGGTGCCGGTATATTCGAAGGAATGAGATGGCATCGAATCGATATGAAAAATAGGATCACCTTCGAGCGCGCACCCGTATGCTATGCCTGGCATGGAAAGATTGAGTCCAATGTAGCGTCCCGCTCCTTTCCAATGCAGGATTGGATGATAGACGCCGTATCGAGTGGGGTTCGTCTCCTGAAAAAATGCGTGAAGATAACCGATGGTATTCCAGTCAAGCGAAGTATCTTGTAAATTAATTGAAGACGATAGATGCACGGGCCGCGTCGCTTTATTGAGCAGCATGATTCTCGCGCCGAATTGGAATGGCATGGGGAGTGTGATATGGAATCCATTGCTGAGATCGCTCGATAACAGAAGCGCGTTAATGGGGACAAATCCTGCGCCTTGTCCAAAAAAATCTGATAGAGGAGTAGAAATCGCGGCGGAGTCCGATTCATTCCAAAAAACTTGTAGCCATACGGAGTCCCACGGCTCGCTCCAATCTAACGGCTTGATTCCAAAGGAGCGAATAATAGATGGGCCGTGGAGATTCCATACATCGACGGAGGCAGACGGCGAAAGAAGGAGCATTGTATCCGAAATTCCGGCTGAAGTATAAAGAGGCCATTGCCGAGTTTCCAAAATACTGTTGGAAGCGGTCGCAGCATTTAATAAAGTTTGAGAAGGAGAGGCGGCGCTCGATTCAATCTCGGACTCAGGGAGTTCTCGCCATGAAATGGCATAGAATACATTGCCTTGCGGAGAGCGGTACGAAATCCGAAAACTCTGACGATACGGGAGTTGAAGATCGCAGACATAGCCACCCGATGATATGGAATCGAGGGGTGGAGTAAACATGCCGGATGCCTCGCGGAATATCTCCCCAAATGTGCCAGATCGGATCAACACTCCGTCGATCCAAATATGCATTACGGTAAGGGAATCGGATTCTCCGATCGTGCCCCAGAAATGAGTAATAATGCCTGCTCCACTATCCTGAGCCAGAATAGATAGACCATCCGGATCTGTATCGGCCTGTTGGCCGTGGCCAGTTCGGCAGATTTGTGGGTGAATGGAAGCCGTATCGAGCTGAGTTAGGCTTAGTGGGTCGAGAAGAAAATGATACGGACCTTCGCTTTGAGCATGAAGTTTGGAAACAATTACAAAAAGGAAGGTGAGGAAAGAGACAAAGCGACACAATTTTGCGGGATTCATTGCTCCAAAGTAGTGCGATAAAAATATTCCTCGGTACTTTTCAACCCGGAATTATCGAAGTGCGTGCGGCTCGATTCAGAAAAATAGATTACTTCTGGCTTTAGTGAAACTCTTCCCCAACCCTTCCCGTTATCAGCGCGCTTGCAAAATGGGAATCGTGAATTTAGCTTAAATTCGCTATTTTTCATGGCTATGAAAATGCAGGCGAGGCCATAAAACAGCCACGTTCTTTGATAACATTCGCCTCTGCACTTCTACGAAGAGCGCTAAGAGCAAACGGTTTCAGCTTCGCACCCTAACAGTGAGTCGCTGGACTACGTGTTCTGCCATTGGTAAGCAATAAATAGCTTGCTATTGGCAATTCCGAGCACTCCGCATGCGAACAAGATCCGAGTCATGCTACAGCATTTAAGCTATAGCTTCTTCAGCTACAGCTTAAAGTAGCGGCACGGAATATTGTTCGCCAGCCGAAATGAGATGCGCCGAGCGAACTATCATACAACAAATTTTTGAAGACAACCTGAGGGCGAGCAATCGCCCCATCCCGGTTTTTATTACCGGGCTTGACCGCAGAAGATTTCAACCGAAACATTACAATGGCAAAAGCAAAATTCGATCGTTCCAAACCGCACGTTAACGTAGGCACCATTGGCCACGTCGATCACGGGAAGACCACGCTTACGGCGGCGATCACCATGGCGCTCGCGAAGAAAATGCCGGGCACCCAAGTCCGCACTTTCGATTCGATCGACAACGCTCCCGAAGAGCGCGCACGTGGAATCACAATCGCAACAGCGCACGTCGAATACGAGACGGCCGCGCGTCACTACGCGCACGTTGACTGCCCAGGCCACGCCGATTATGTCAAGAACATGATCACGGGTGCCGCGCAGATGGACGGCGCGATCCTGGTCGTTGCCGCGACCGATGGCCCGATGCCGCAGACGCGCGAGCACATCCTGCTGGCCCGCCAGGTCGGCGTGCCCCGCATTGTAGTCTTTATGAATAAAGTCGATGCAGCCGATCCCGAGCTGCTCGAACTCGTCGAGCTTGAAATTCGCGAGCTGCTTAGCAAGTACGAATTCCCTGGTGACGAAATTCCGATCATTCCGGGTTCCGCGCTCAATGCGCTCAATGCCGGTTCCGATCCGAGTGCGTCGGTGGACGATCCGCGCCTCAAGTGCATCTATGACTTGATGGACGCCGTCGATAGCTATATCCCGACTCCAGCCCGCGATGTCGATAAGCCATTCCTGATGTCGATCGAGGACGTGTTCTCGATCACGGGTCGTGGAACGGTCGGTACGGGTCGTGTCGAGCGCGGCAAAGTTCGCGTCGGCGAGGAAGTCGAGATCGTTGGTCTCGGTCAGCACAAGAAATCGGTCGTAACGGGCATCGAGATGTTCCGCAAGGAGTTGGATGAAGGTACGGCTGGCGATAACGTCGGTATCCTGCTCCGTGGCGTGGACAAGAATGACCTCGAACGCGGTCAGGTCGTTGCCAAGCCGGGTTCGATCACGCCGCACACCAACTTCTCCGCGAAAGTCTATGTGCTTTCGAAAGAAGAGGGTGGCCGCCATACGCCGTTCTTCAATGGGTATCGCCCGCAATTTTACTTCCGCACAACGGACGTAACGGGTGTAGCCACGTTGCCGGAAGGTGTCGAGATGGTGATGCCGGGCGATAGCGTCCAGATTTCGGTCGAGCTCATAACGTCGATCGCAATGGAAGAAGGGCTCCGCTTCGCTATCCGCGAAGGTGGCCGTACCGTTGGCGCCGGAGTCGTCGATAAAATCACGAAATAGCAATTATGAATTATGAATGATGAATTATGAAAATAATTCATCATTCGTGTTTATGAGGTTTCCTCCTCATTCATAATTCATCATTCATCATTGCCTGTATGCAAAAGATTCGAATTAAGCTAAAATCGTACGATCACAATTTGATCGACAAGAGCGCGGAGAAGATCATCCGGACGGTGAAGCCCACGGGCTGTGTCGTATCGGGCCCGATTCCGCTGCCGACGAAGAAGTCGATCTTTACGGTCAACCGTTCGCCGCACGTCGATAAGAAGAGCCGCGAGCAGTTCGAGATCCGGGCGCACAAGCGTCTGATCGACATCCTGAATTCGAATAGCCGCACGGTCGATTCGCTGATGAAGCTCGAATTGCCGGCTGGAGTAGAAGTAGAAATTAAAGTCTGAGGAAGACAATTAGGAATTAAAAAGTAAGAATTAAGAATGGAGTTGCGCGGCCCAAC
>DASZLH010000189.1:0-2528 GCA_035552495.1 Kapaibacterium sp. (SeqCode)
TTTCAAAAAAGCAAGTATATCCAAGAGGAAAATATATTTTCCGAAAAGTATTGCAGTGAGAATGTTACTTAGAGTCGCTCGAAGATAGCTCCGATTCCTTGTCCGACGCCGATACACATAGTCGCGATTCCTCGTTTAAGGTTATTGCGTCGCATTTGATAAAGTAATGTTGCCACGAGCCTGCCGCCGCTCGCGCCGAGTGGATGGCCGATTGCGATTGCGCCACCGTTTGGATTGACTCGCTCCGAATCTAAACCAAGCTCGCGTATGACAGCAAGGCTTTGCGATGCGAATGCCTCATTCAGTTCGAAGAGATCGATATCGCTGATAGAAAGATTGGCCTGGCGTAACGCCTTTTGGACCGCGTAAATTGGACCAAGCCCCATGCAACGCGGGGTAAGTCCCTCGACGCCGCTTGCGACATAGCGTCCCAACGGTTCGACGGCGAGCTGTTTTAATGCTCGCTCGCTGACGACCGCGACGGCGCTCGCTCCGTCATTCAAGCTGCTCGAATTACCGGCAGTGACCGATCCCTCTTTGCGAAAGGCCGGCTTGAGTGATGAAAGTTTGTCGATCGTCGTATCGCTGCGTGGTTGCTCATCGCGCGAAACGACGGTTGTGCCTTTGCGGGTCACGACTTCGACGGCAACGATTTCATCATCGTAAAACCCGCGCTCCTGGGCTGCCAATGCTCTGCGATGAGATTCACACGCGAAGGCATCCTGATCTTCACGCGAAATTTTGTGTTGCTCGGCAACATTCTCCGCAGTTTCGCCCATGGATTCGAGCGGAAACATCGCTTCCATTTTGGTATTCGGATAGCGCCATCCGAGTGCGGTATCGTAGGCCGGAATATTTCCGAAAACGGCACCGCCGGTAACGTTTTTCGGCAGGGAATAAGGCGCTCGCGTCATGCTTTCGACCCCACCAGCGATAATAATATCGGCTTCTCCCAAGCGAATCGCGCGCGAAGCCTGAATGATGGCATCGAGCGAAGAGCCGCAGAGCCGGTTAATCGTCACAGCCGGCACGCGCTCGGGAAATCCTGCGAGGAGCACACCCATGCGGGCGACATTCCGGTTGTCCTCTCCCGCCTGGTTCGCACAGCCGAACATCACGTCGTCGATCGTTTCGGGATCGATTCGCGCGCGTTTCACAGCTTCCTTCATTACGAGTGCCGCCATGTCATCGGGGCGTACATCCTTCAGCGCGCCGCCGTATTTTCCAAATGGCGTGCGGCACGCCGATACAATATAAGCTTCCTGCATTAGAGCGAAATAGTTTTAGGCGCGAAAGAACAGTTGTGCCACTAAGGAGGTGCCGATTAGATTCTTTTACCAGGTGCCGATCAGATTATTTACAACAGCACATACGCAATCCCGATCGAAAGTCCTTCCTTGATTTGCATGAACGGGGAGACATCGGGATCGCTGATGAAAAGTGCGCCGAGTTCCGCCGAAAAGATTTTGCTCACTTTTGCAATCAGGGTAGCTTCTGCGTGCATGATCGGGCGGTCCAATTCTTCGAACGGTTCGAAAAAATCGAGCTTTGTGCGAAAGAGCACATTCTTATCGACTTCGAACTGAATATCGGTAATCGACTCGGCGCCGCCCTGGACTTTTACTTTCTTCGAGGGATCGCCCGTGTACTGGGTGTAATGATGTGTGATGATCTCCCGCAGCCCGACACCAAGCCGCGTTTCGAACGCTTCGGATAATTTATATCCGACGCCGGCACTTTGACGAAGATAGGCCGGATCGAAAAAATTCGAGACCTGAACCGGAGCACCCGTATCGGGATAATTGTAGCCAGGCGCAAACTGTGTCAGCAACGCAGCGGAGACATACGGATTCACATGCACACCAAATTTAAAGGTGAGGACGGACTGTAGGTTGATCTCATCATCAGTTTTTTGGATGTCGTGATGATCGAGTTTCGTTTGACCGAAATCGAGCTTATAGTCCGTTGTCCAATTGGTAAAAATCGAATCTCGCTCGGATTTTCCGTTCAGCGATGCAATATAGGCTAGCGCATCGGTCCCGCCCGCAGTCCAATGCGAAAAATCGATTTGTGTGAGATTGAGTCCGGCAATCAAGCTATGACGCCATGGACTGACATGGGAGGTGTCGGACGCCTGCTGTGCATGTCCTGCTACGGATATAAGTGCAAGTATTGCCAGAACGGCACTCCATCGTTGATTGAATTTATACATGATCGGAAAAGAATATGGATGAGATACATTCGAAGCGGTTTTGCATTGCAAATGCCAAGCCTTTATGGAAACGTTGAAATATTGTGTTCGAGGCTTTGCAATGTTTACTTATTATTTGCCACGGTAAACATTGCACTGTCTTTTATGGCGCTATCGATTAGGACGAGGAGTTTATATTGCCCCTGTGGCCACGGTTTTTCATTCATGAGGTCAAAGTGCGTGAGGTTCGTGCCTGCATTGAGGACTGTGCTATTCTCCGCGATCTTCTGGCCGGTCTTCAGATAGTACCATCGACCGACGAGCGCAGTACCTTGCC
>DASZLH010000190.1:0-4611 GCA_035552495.1 Kapaibacterium sp. (SeqCode)
CAGAGAGGTGACTCAGCATACGAGCATCACTCTCGTGGCAAACTTTGGACTCACCGAGGCAAGTCCGTCCTCGGTAAGAAGAACTTGCTTCGCCGCGTTTTGTTACACCCAAATCAATTTTTTTTTACTTCATGCCATTCCGCCGATCGATCCGTGCTCTTTTAGTGCTTGCGCTATTGTCACTTGCCGTATGGTATGCGTGCAAAAAAGAAGTGCCGCAAGAAACGCCGCCGGCATCCGCGATTCCATCGAAGCCCGTTCCGGCATTCAATGCGGAGCGCGCGTTCAAGGACATCGAGACGCAGGTGGGTTTCGGTCCGCGCGTTCCGAATACGTCGCCGCATGAAAAAGAGCTTGAATTTCTTCGAACGACGCTTCTGGCTTGCACCCCTTCGGTACAACTTCAATCGTTTACCTCGGCCGGATATAAGCCTGGCGAGAGCTTAAAGCTCACGAACGTCATTGCCTCCTTCAACGACTCGGCGAAAGACCGGGTACTTATTCTCACGCATTGGGATTCCCGCCCGTGGGCCGATGAAGACCCGAACCCGGCCAATCACGACAAGCCCGTCCCGGCCGCGAACGATGGCGGCTCCGGCACCGCGGTCATGCTCGAACTCGCGCGGCTGTTCAAGGACAATCCGCCGCCCATCGGGGTCGATCTCCTCTTCGACGATGGGGAAGATTATGGAAAATATAAGGTCGATAGTTTGGACCGCTATTTTCTCGGAGTCAAATATTTTGTGAAGACCAAGCCGACGGATTATAATCCGCGTTTTGCCATTTTGCTCGATATGGTCGGAGATAAAAATGCGGTGTTCCAACCGGAAATGAATTCGGTGCAGAATGCTCCGGCGTTTACCAGTGAAATTTGGCGGACGGCAGAAAGCCTGGGTCTTACCGATTTTAAATCCGGACAAGGGCAAGATATCGAGGACGACCATTTCCCGCTGATTCAGGCCGGAATTCCGTCGGTCGATATTATCGATGGTCCGCTCGTCGGCCACATGACGAGCGACCAGGAACGGCAATACTGGCATACGGTCGACGACCTTCCGAAGCACCTGAGTCCCGCCACGCTGGAACAAGTGGGCAGGCTCTTGCTCACACTTATTTATGACCGGCTGCCGCGAGATTTTCCAACGCTTTAAATTCGCTTCACGCTTTAAATTCACGTATGGACGCTCGACGCACCGCGCTGAAGTTTCATGCGCCGATCGAAATGGAAGACGCGCTGCAGGGTTTCATGCTGATGCGCACGACCGTCGAAGGTATTGAAGAAGCGCCCGACGGTTCGATCTTCTATTTTATTCCGCGTGAGGAATGGTCCGGCGAGCTTGAATCGGATATTACTACGTTTCTTTCTCAATATCCAGACAGCGAATTTCTTGGGTCCGAGCTAATCGAAGAGCGCGATTGGAATGCCGAATGGGAATCCTCCATTACGCCGCAGCGCGTCACCGATGCTCTGGTGATAACGCCATCATGGAAACAGGAAGAGGCGCGATCGCTGGGCGCGGAGCATCTCATCGTCATCGATCCGAAAATGAGTTTTGGCACGGGCCATCACGAAACAACGCGGCTCTGCCTCCGCGCGATCGAATCGCTCGATATGCGTAATGCCTCGGTTCTCGATATTGGCACGGGCTCCGGCGTGCTTGCGATCTACGCACTCCTGCGTGGTGCGCGCCATGCCGTTGCAATCGATACGGACCAATGGTCGATCGAAAATGCCCACGAAAATCGCGCGCTGAATAATATCGCAGAACGCGATCTTGAAATTCGTATGGGGACGGTTTCCTCCGCGATAAAACCAGAAGAGCGCTTCGACACCATTCTTGCAAATATTCACCGGAATGTGTTGATCGAGATTGCGAACGAGATCGCGGCACATTGTAATGAGCGGACGTGTGTTATTCTATCCGGATTGCTCATCTACGATGTCGAGGAAGTTCGGAGCGCGTATGAATCGCAGGGCTTTCAGTTGATCAGCGAGATGCGCGAAAACGAGTGGGTGTGTTTGGTAATGAGGAATTGGTCTGAACCTTGATTTTATAAGATTAAAAAGATATTTGAGATAGGTTCAAAATATTAGATTCGTGTTCCAATCATCTTAATCACTAAAATCTCATACAATCAAGGTTCAGACAACGATGCCGATCGCCATACTCGATATTGGTACGAACACGGTGCTGCTGCTCGTCGCGGAGAAAGATGCGGAGGGGAGCATTCGTGTATTGCGTGATGACCATGCGATCGCGCGGCTGGGTGAGGGCGTCGATCGGGACCGGAATATTTCGGAGGAAGCATACCAGCGGTTTCTCGCCGTCCTTCGCGAGCATGTTGAGACAGCGCGTGCGCTTCATTGCGAACGTATCGTCGCCGTTGCGACGAGCGCCATGCGCGATGCGGAAAACCGCGACGAAATTATTCAGCGAACGAAAAACGATACCGGGATCGACATCGAAATCCTGAGCGGCGAAGACGAATCGCGCTGGACCTACAGCGGCGCATTGCTTGGGATGACGTTCGAATCAAATCATCCGGTTGCCGTGGTCGATATTGGGGGTGGAAGCACGGAAATATCCTTCGGCAATGGAAAAAATTTCGAGCGCGGAATAAGCATCGATATCGGCGCCGTCCGAATTACCGAACGATATTTTTCGACAAGCCCGATCACAAAAGAAGCAGCGGAAAATGCACAGGCATTCATTCGCACGTCTCTGAAAACAAATCTACCAAATCCTACTCAGGTGGTTGAACTTATTGCCGTGGCGGGCACGCCGACGACACTCGCGGCTATGCACCAGGACCTCCCGAAATTCGATGCGGCAAGCGTCCATAACTACCGGCTGAGAATGCAAGCCGTCGCACAGTTGCTCGACGTAATGTTAAAAGTCGATACCGAAACATTGCTCAGTCATTTTCCGGCGGTGAATAAATCGCGAGCCGATATTCTGCCAGCCGGTACGCTCATCCTCGCCGAAGTAATGGACTATCTTGGCGTCGATGCTGTGCGAGTCAGCACGCAGGGGCTTAGGTATGGGATAGCACTCTCCGAACTGGGATGTATGGGATCTTAATGGATTTGTTGGATATGGGATGTTAAGATAGTTTGGTTTTAAATCGCACGGGAATCCCCCTTTCCACATTGGCTTTAAATAGGCCAATCCATCCTAAGTCCATATCTCACAATTTATGGGATTTTAAAGGAGTTGTTGGGTATGGGATGTTAGATAGTTTGGTTTTAAATCGCATCGGACATTTCCCATCCCACATTGCTTTAAATTATCGCCACTCCATCCTAAGTCCATATCCCAATCCCATAAATCCTTTAAGATCTCATAAATCCCAGTCACAGAAATCCCCGGAGCACCTCCACGAACCGATCGATATCCTCCACGCTTGTATAACGCGAGAAGGAGACGCGGACCGACTTGCTCGCCACCTCTTTATCTTTGCCCATCCCGAGCAACACATGCGAGGGCTGCATTGCACCCGATGTACATGCCGATCCATTCGAAATCGCAATGCCTGCAAGATCGAAGCGAATGATAAGTGTTTCCGCTTCCAAACGAGCGAGCACTTCGGGCACAAAACTAAAACTCACGATTGCTGCCGAAGCGGTGTCGTCCGTTGCCGAGTTTAGAAGGACTTCCGGTATTTGTGATAATCGGTCGAGAAGATGTTTTCGGAGAGCAGTAAAATGCCGAGAAATAATTTCGGCTGGCGGCAATTGTTTGATAGCTTCAGCAAAGCCAATGGCGAGCGCAACGGCTTCCGTGCCGCCGCGGCGGTTGCGCTCCTGCGCGCCGCCGTGCAGGAGTGGTTCGAGCTGCACGCCGCTTCTGATATAGAGCGCGCCGATTCCTTTCGGTCCATGGATTTTATGCGCGCTGAGTGAGAGCAGATCGACTCCCAGTTCTTTTACATCGACCGGAATTTTGCCGAGCGCCTGTACTGCGTCGGTATGCACGAGCGTGGAAGTTCGCTCTTTTACACGGCGTGTAATTTCCTGTATTGGATTGATTGCACCTACTTCATTATTGACCATCATGCAGGAAACGAGCTGCGTCCTATCCGTAATTACTCGATCGAAGTCTTCAGGATTTACATGGCCGCTCGCATCGACATCCAAATAAGTAACGTGCGCGCCGAGTTGTTGGAGAAATTCGGTTGGTTGCAGCACCGCATGGTGTTCGGCTTTTTCTGTAATGATCTGAAAGTCCGCAATGGCCTTGCCTGCCAGTAGGTGATGGAACGCTGCACCCTGAATCGCGGCATTGTTGGACTCCGTGCCGCCGGAAGTAAAGACAATCTCCCGAGGTTCGGCATGGATCGAGCGCGCGATTATTTCGCGAGCTTCTTCGAGTCGCGCGCGCGCGCGGGTGCCAAGCGTATAGACGCTCGATGCATTGCCAAACTCGCCCAAAAAATAGGGCTGCATCGCTTCCAATACTTCCGGTGCAAGCGGGGTGGTTGCGCTGTTATCGAGGTAGATCACGAAAATTATGAGTTATAAAATTATCCGAGCAAAGCACCATCACTAATAAAAACGTCCCGGCCAGATTAGTTACAGCCCCGATCATCTACCATACCGTCGATCATTCA
>DASZLH010000191.1:0-10683 GCA_035552495.1 Kapaibacterium sp. (SeqCode)
GCCTGGCGTGGATGTCGTGGCCGATTTGACTCATTTTCCCTGGCCCTTCGAAGATTCCTCCTTTGAACGGATTGAAATGCACAACGTCCTCGAACATTTGCCTGATGTTTTTAAAACGATGGAAGAATTGCATAGAATTTCGGCTCCCAATGCTCTCGTTTTAATTACAGTGCCTTATTATAACAGCCTCGACTATGGTAGCGACCCTACCCATCTTCATGGTTTTACACAGTTTTCCATGAACTTCCTCGACGAACGGACCTCAGCCGGAAAAGAACGCCCATATTATTCGAAAGCAAGATTTCATGTGGAGAGCATGGACTATTATAATACACTTGCATTCGGTAAGTGGTTGAAAGTGAGCAATCCAATGGTGCGTAAACTTATGGGTGTATTTTCATACTTTCTCTCGAACATCATTCGTGAGTTGACTTTCCATCTTCGAGCAATCAAATAAAATAGAGTGAAGTTAAGCGAACATCTCGACAAGGGCTTCTGGGCTCTCGCGGATAGAGGGCTGCCGTTTGTTTATGCGGTTGCTCAGATTGTAGTGGCTCGCGTTCTGGGCCTCGAAGAATATGGAACATACGTGGTATTCCAGGTGATCTTCAATATGTTGTTCGCTTTCACCGATAATTTTGCGTTGCAGGCAATCGTGAAATATGGCGTCGAACCAGGAATAAATGTCGAAGCTTTAATTTCTTCGACAACGAGTCTATTCCTTGGGTTTCTTCTACCAATCTTGCTGCTTTTTAATCTTTTTCCTCATCTCATAAGCGATGTTCTCGGAAACACTCATTTAGCGCAGCTCTTTCCATTGCTCGCTTTATATGTGATCGTTAGTGCACCAAGAGTTATCTATTCCAAAGTATTGCAGATGAGATTTCGGATGAGAGATATATTCTTCGTGGACCTTGCTAATTTTGGTTTGGGAGGTTTACTTTTAGCAATTGGTCTGGCACAGCATGTTATTCAACATGCCGATCAGGTCATTTGGCGAACTGTTATTGCCGCCATAGTTTCAAGCGCCGTGGCTGTGTGGTTTGGAAGCCGGCATGTTGGTCTGCGTTTCGAATATTCCAGGCCGATGTTTACCAGAATTCGAGATTTTGTCCGTTACCAAGGAGCCACCGGACTTGTTTCCGTGCTTCAACAAAACATCGATACACTTGCAGTTTCGAGCTTCACTGGCGCTTTAGGTGCCGGTGCATACGGCGGCGCTAAAAATGTCTATCGCTTATTTGACGTCATGCGTGATACAGTGACACTCCTTGTATTCCCAGCGACAAGTAAGTATTATTCAAGAAACGAAACAGAAACCGTTCGAACGATTATTGAAAAGGCAGTAGGTTTTCTCTATTTGATTCTTATTCCGCTTTCCATTCTGCTCTTTGTACTCGCTCCTGTTTTTTATCACTTGGTTTTCGGTCCAAAATTCGATTCGAGCATTCCCATATTTAGAATTCTCGTAGTCGGAAGTCTCGTTCTGCCAATCCAGATGGTCTTTATTTCCACTATGGTGGGCATGGGCCGCGTAAAGGAGATGTTTAGGATTATCTCAACCGGGCTCACTCTGAACGTGATCGTTACGTTAGTTCTTTTACCAACGATCGGTATCGCTGGGGCGGCGATTTCATTTGTTATCGGCAATGCAATTCAAGCATTTCTTGCCTTCAAGATCATCAAAAAGAAGATTGGATTCAATGCTCGAGAACTTCCTCGTTTAGCTTTTTCCGATGCATCGAATTTCATTCGTGCCACGCTGAAATCGAGGAAGGCCCACTAAAAAGTGGGCCTTTGTTATTTGAATACAAATATCATTAATGCATAATTAGCAACTTCACGCGCTCATGATAATCGCCTGCCTGTATATCAGCAATATAGGCTCCCGAAGGAAGCGTTCGTGAGCTAAGAGTGAGATCGTATATGCCAGACTGAAGCCCTCCCTCTTCATAGTCTCGGGCTATTAGGCCACTGATCGAAATAAGATGCACGGAAACAGTTTGTGCAGTGGGCAATGAGTATTCGATATAAGGGCTGACATCATTGTATATAACTACCGCGTGCAGCGAAGTCTCATTATTTTGAGTGACATTACTCGAAGCTCTGTTAATGGTCATCGCCTTGTATGTTTCCATCGAATTTTGAGTGGCATCGAGAATTTCGCAGGTATTTGTATAAGTATTATCACCTATAATACCACCAGCCACGAGAATAAAATCGCTTGGAAGCGAATCGTTTACTGTCTGGTGAATGTAAGCCGCGCCATGTCGTCCGCGAGCTTGCTCCATGTCAGGAGCAAAATACCAGCGGCTATTTGGCTTGTCATACCACTCGGCAGTCGCAGTGCATTGCACTTGTGTCGAAGAAGTCCACGTAGCATCATAAAATCCACCAGTAGCAAGGTAACGATCGTTCGGAAGTAGTACTGGAGCAAGCCATGTGCAGGGTACCTTCATAGGGTCTGTTTCTGTCCAATGACCCGTTGAAAGATCATATAGCTCGGATCCCGGAGCAGTGCTGGATGGAGTGTTACGGCCGGCCGCGGCTAATATACTTCCATCGCTGAACTGCACCAGCAAAGCGCGTTGCCTTGCCTGATGCATCGGCTCGATCACGGTCCATGTGTCGGTTGATGGGTCGTAAATTTCACATTCGCTAAAATAATCGCCATCCCATCCGCCATCGCGGCCTCCACTGACCATCACGCGTCCGTCAATGAGTATTGTCGCTTGATGTTCATATCGAGCAAGCTGCATGGACGCAACAAGCGTGGAAGCCTTGGTTGCCGGATCGTAAATCTCACATGACGCAGTAGGACTGACACCATTCAGTCCCCCAGCGACAAATACGCGGCCATCCGGGAGTAAGGAAGTTGTCTGATGCTCACGGGCAATTTGAAGTTCGCCCCCGTCGGACCATTTCATAGTCGTTGGGTCATAAATTTCAACCTCGGCCGTCTGCACGGGAAAGCCACCGTCGTAGGTGCCACCTATCTGACCTCCGAATACGGCAATGCGGCCGTCGTTGAGTTTTACAGCAGTGTGAAGAATGCGCGCAACCTTCAACGAATCGGTTAGTGTCCAGCTTTGAGTTGCGGGATTATATAATTCGCATTCTGCATGCGGTATATTATCATCATTCATGCCTCCGGTTGCGAGTACCATTCCATTATCGAGGGCAGTAATCGTCAACTCTTGTTTTGCGATACTAAGGGAACCAGTGTATTGCCACTGTTGAGCATGGGTTTCGGAAACCGCTACTCCAGTAAAGATTAAAAGGGTAAGCCAAGCCGTTCGTCTCATATCATTGTTGATGATTTATAGTGATGCAAAAAACGGAATTGTATTCCTAATAACACTTCAATTGCCCGGAAGTTACGCCTGAATTAAGGTGAAATTTAATACTATCTAAATCCCAAACTTTTTGGAATACTTTAACAGCTTCTCTACGTTGCATGTTAGGAATGTTTATCCATCTGGACTGATTGACTTTCGGAGCCGTTATGAAGCATTTGGCCTTATTCTTTTTTGTCTCGCTTTTCGTAACCAATGCATCCGCTCAATGGACAGAAACATCGCCAAACCTCCTTGGAACGATCGCTCAGAATGATGGCGCTATGACCTACAAGGCTGGGACGGCTTGGGCTGGAGTGGCTTATCTCTGGCAATCGACTGATAAGGGAAAAACCTGGTCGGAAAATTCACTGTCCGTTAATGGTATCATTTCGAATATCTTTTTCATCGATGCTCAAAACGGGTTGGTATCTACTCATCAGGGTTCTATTTATAAAACATCCGATGGCGGCCAAACATGGAAAGCGATATTAGCGGTAAGTGGCGCAAGCTCCGCTGTTTTTGTCGATAATCCTCAGCACATTATCGTTTCGGAATTCTCTCCCGGAATTATTCATTCCTCGATCAATGGAGGTGCATCATGGAGAAGCGTCAGCAATAATAATTGGATTCGAGAAGTTAGAGCAGGTGTGAATGGGGGTGCTGCACTTCTATCGGGTGATTGGCCGACGGGAGAGCATCTGTGGTTCACTTCTGATTACGGTCTCACATGGAAAGAACAATCGGGACAAGTCGATTGCGATTCCTATTCCTTCGATATGGAAAGCGGGTGCGATTCAGAGTATGCATACATCATTAATGAGGAATATTCCCAAACCGCGACCTACGATGGAATGTCTGAAATTTTTGCAAGCTCCGACCGAGGACTGACGTGGACAATCACTTCGAATCATCCTAGCAAATTTTTTGCTGGTTCTATTGTGCTTGGCCCCAATACGGAATTCTGTCCAACGGTCTCGGAAGCCAATGCCGGAATTTTTCGAAGCACCGATCATGGGCAGACCTGGAAAGATATTGGTGGCCCTTCTTCTTCGGGCGACACAAGACTTATCGCTGTTATAGATGATAATCATATCATTGCATCCGATATTGATGGGAGCATTTGGATTACGCAAAATAGTGGCGGTGATTCCGTGACGCTTGCTGCACCTTCTCCCGCTTCGCTGCTGCTTCCGACGAGCGCAGAGATGGTAACGGAGTCGTCGTGCGACGGGATGGATACATCCGTTGCATTAGCGGTCGTGAGTTGCGCGCCGGTCTCGGCGGTGCTCGATAGCGCGTGGATGGATGGCTCGACAGCCTTTAATATTTCGGACACCCGTCCGGCGCCGCGCGCGCTCGGTGTTATGGATAGCATCCTCGTTAGCTACTTCTCGCTGGCTTCGGGCGATACGGCACGGCTGCACTTACGCTACCGGGTCGGCGGGGGAGAACAGGATACGAGCGTGCTTATTACCGGCCGGCTCGCTTCTAATTTACTTTCGTGGCCTGTGATGGAGCATACCGTGGTTTCGTATGCGACGCTCGGTGCTCCGGATACGCTATCGCTTGCGATCGATATGAATGCGTCGGTCAATCAGGATTCGGTCTGGCCTTATATTCATGATATGAGCGCCGAGATACAATTCGATTCCGCTGTCGTGGCGTATGCCGGATATATTCCACCCGCCGGTTGGACGATCACCTCTCTTGTCTCGCTCGGTAACGCGCTGCTTGTTACGCTCCATAATGTTTCGGGCCTTTCGGTCCATCCGCTCGACTTCGGCAAAGGTATTTTTTATGCTCATATTGCAGGTCCGATCACGACGCGGATCGCGCTGGCTTCGCTGACGTTTCATTTGGCGAACGAATCAGTTTCGCCGTGTATCGCTAATACAGAGGATAATCATTGGGTCATCGCCGTCAATGCGGTGAGCAGCGTGGAAGCGCAGGACGTTGCATCGCCCATCGAAGTCTTTCCGAATCCGGCCGACCGCGATTTCTTTATCGGCAACGCCGAAGCAAATTCTGTTTCGTTCGCGCTTTATGATGCGCTCGGACGCGAAGTGGCATCGGGCACTGCGCTACCCAACTCGACTCGAACGGTCACTATCGAACCGCTGCCGAGCGGGTCGTATGTGCTGGTAATCCATGCCGGCGAAGGAACTATGACTCGGCGGATCAATAAGCTTCGATAATGGTTGCGGCGCAGCTTCCTACAATGCAATGAGATTAGAGCGGGGACATAGCGCACCGTTCCTGCGTTAAGAGCGCCAGTATGAATCCCGAATTAGAGACCACCGAAAGCTCCGTTCGCGAAAGCGGACAGGATGTCCGCTCCACGCAGGGGAATCAAGAGCAGATACGCATTACCTTTCCCGACGGCTCCGTTCGCGAATTTTCGCGCGGTGTGACGGGGATGGAAATCGCGGAGTCCATTTCGCCACGTTTGGCGCAGGCGGCGCTTGGGCTATATGTGAATGATATTCCGTATGACCTCACGACTCCGATCAAGGGCGACGCGACTGTGCGTATCGTCCAGTGGCGCGACGACGAAGGCAAGGGCATCTTCTGGCATTCCTCCGCACACTTGATGGCCGAGGCCATCGAGGCGCTCTATCCCGGCACGCGATTCGGCATTGGTCCGCCTATCGCGAGCGGTTGGTATTACGACATGGAGTTGCCAGCGGGCGTTAAGCTCTCGACGGACGATCTCCATGCGATCGAGACAAAAATGTATGAGCTTTCGGCGCGCGACGTCCCGTATCGCCGCATCCCGAAAGATTACGACGAGGCAGTCCAGTACTTCCGCGACAAAGGCGACTGGCTGAAGCTCGAACTGCTCGAAGGACTTCGCGGGCAACCGATCACATTTTACGAACAAGGGAATTTCATCGATCTCTGCCGCGGCACGCATGTTCCAAATACCGGCAAAATTAAATTTCCGAAGTTGCTTTCAATTGCTGGCGCGTATTGGCGTGGCGACGAGAAGCGTCCGATGCTCACACGCGTCTATGGCGTCAGCTTTCCGACGAAGAAAGAACTCGATGAGTTTATTACTCAGCGCGAGGAAGCCGAGAAGCGGGACCACCGAAAGATCGGGAAGGAGCTCGAGCTTTTTCTTATCACGCCAAAGGTCGGCCAGGGGCTTGTGCTATGGCTTCCAAATGGCGCGGCGCTCCGGCAAACGCTCGAGACTTTTCTCAAAAAAGTATTGCGCAAGCACGGCTACGATCAGGTGATTTCGCCGCACATTGGTAATCTCGAACTCTATAAAACGAGCGGGCATTATCCCTACTACAAAGATAGCCAGTTTCCACCGATCCAATTGGAAGATAACGAGGCGTATCTTCTCAAGCCGATGAACTGCCCGCATCATTTCACGATGTACAATTCGAAGCCGCGCTCCTACCGCGATCTTCCGGTGCGGCTTGCGGAGTTTGGCACCGTATATCGGTATGAGCAATCGGGCGAGCTAACCGGCCTGAGCCGCGTGCGCGGCATGACGCAGGACGATGCGCATATTTTTTGCGCGCCCGAACAATTGCTCGCCGAGCTCTGCGACGTGATAAAGCTTACGCAGCATGTTTCCAGTGTTGTGGGGCTAAAAGGCTTTCGCGTGTCGCTGTCATTCCGCGACAAAAATAACAAAGCGAAATATGGCGGCTCGGACGAGCAATGGGAGCGCGCCGAGCGTGATGTGCTTGAAGCTGCGCGCACGATGAACTTAGAGAGTAAAGTCGAGATCGGCGAGGCCGCGTTTTATGGACCTAAAATCGACTTCATGCTGAAAGACGCCATTGGCCGCGAGTGGCAGCTTGGTACCGTGCAGGTGGATTATGTCATGCCGGAGCGATTCAATTTAGAATATATCGGCGCCGATGGACAGAAGCACCGTCCCGTCGTGATTCACCGCGCGCCCTTCGGGACCTTCGAACGGTTTTGCAGCTTGCTCATCGAGCATTATGCCGGTAATTTCCCGGCGTGGCTCGCGCCGGTGCAGGCCGTAGTGCTGCCGATCACCGATGGGCAGGAATCATATGCGAAGGAAGTGCTCGCCGAGCTCGAACGCCTCGGCATACGCGCGAAGCTCGATGCGAGCAGCGAGAAAGTCAACGCCCGCATTCGCGATCACGAATTGAAGAAGGTCCCGGTCATGCTGGTCCTTGGCGAAAAAGAGCGCGAAGCGAGGTCGGTAGCCATTCGTCGTCACGGCAAGGGGAACACCGGAACGGTTTCACTCGAGGAGGCATTACGGGTGCTCGAAGCGGAATGCAGAATTCCGGAGTAGAATGGTCCGAACCGAGAGATTTTGGATTACGAATTTAGCAGGTTCAGACTTTTTCATAATTCATAATTCATACTTCATAATTGCCACCCAACGTGGCACATTCTTGCATCTAACATTTTGTTAGAAATTCTATAAACTCAACAGATACTTTTTGGATAATAATGAATTGATCGTGGACGAGAAATCGCCCACAGTGGACGAGCAATCGTCGATCGCAGATGAGTCCACAATGGACTCAGAATCGTCCTCAGACTCTCGGGAGACGGCTATGCAACAAGACCAGTCCGATGATGCCCTCGAGCCTCCCGTATCGGCTGCACCTTCGAGCGTCGCCGCTCCGTCAAGCGTCGCCGCTCCATCGAACGTTGGTGGAATGACGCTGAAAAAGCGCGCTCCCGGCGCGCCAACTTCGCAATTAACAACCAATAAAGCACCGCGTACCGGCGGACCTATCGTACGTACCGGTGGTCCCGGTGCTCCTCGTCCATCTGGCCCGAGCCCGAACGCACAAAAGCGCATGGAGCGGTTCAGCCGCACGATGCCTTCCCGCGACCCGGGCGTTCGTATGAACGAGAATATCCGCGTGCCCGAAATACGCGTCATCGACGACAATGGGCAGGTCGGCGTGATGTCGCCGCGCGAAGCGCTGGAGATCGCCCGCTCTCGCGGGCTCGATTTGATCGAGATCGTCCCGAATGCCAAGCCGCCGGTCTGCAAGATCATCGATTTTGGCAAATGGAAGTACGAGCAGCAAAAGCGCGATAAGCTCGCGAAGAAATCTTCGCACCAGCAGCTCCTGAAAGAAATCCGATTTCATCCGCATACCGATACGCACGATTTTGAATTCAAAGTCCGGCACGCGCGGAATTTCCTTGGGGAGGGGCACAAGGTAAAGGCCTACGTGCAATTCAAAGGGCGCGAAGTGACCTACAAACAATTCGGTATCGAACTGCTCAACAATTTCAAATCGCGCATCGAGGACATTGCAAAAGTCGATCAGGACATCAACATGATGGGCCGCACGATGTCGATAGTCGTCTCCCCATCGAGCAAGAAAAAGGGCGGAAGCCAATCGGAAGAAGCAGCACCCGAAGCACCGAAATCCACCGGCAAGCTTACCCTCAAGCAGAAAGCTGCTCCTCAGGCCGAAGAAGATCTGGGTCCCGATTTTACGGAGTCAGAGACTACGGAATCGGCAAATTGACTTTGTTACTTTAAATAATAATCCCATGAAACAATATTTGTTAGCACTTGTGGCGACACTTTGTTCTGTGTCTTTTATTTCCACGGCACAAGCTCAGACCGCCGGAAGTTTGAATGCTTCGGCGATCGGTGCTATCGGTAATCGAACCGTCCTTCCGGCGATGCGACCTTTGGAAAGCTCGTCATCCAAACATTCACCGGCGAGCGCCGAAACGGACATCAGTTATTTCGATGCAAATGTGGCTCCGCGCATGTGGGTTGCTCCATTCTCCATAACGGGAGCGGGAATAGTTAGTTTAGGAGAAAGAATTACGCTTCCGGCGGCATCCGGATTTCTCGATTCGGTCACGATCGTACTCGATACTATTACTGCGGATAGTGTATCTGTCGAGATCATGCACGATACGCTCTACACAACCGGCGCTGGAGATTTTCATCTTATTAATATTTTCGATCAAACAATTGTAGATTACGCCGACGGATGGATTTATGCATCTCAGGTACATGGCCGAACAGCTGTTACACTTACGTTTCCCCATGTCGAAGTCCCTCAAAATTTCGAGGTAGTAATCAGTCCCAATTTTGACGACCAAACGTTTCAGTTTACCAATGCATATGGACTCGCCGCCGATACGGAAGCGGTTCGACCGCGCACGACGGACAATACCCACTCTGTATTTGCAGCACTCCTTTCGAGCGGAGGGTCCTATAGCGGCATTTTCGATAGTACGTTTCTTAGCCCAGATGGTGGAGCGGCATTCGCAAATTTTTATATTACTGCTCATGTGCAGTTAAGCAACTCTTCGGTTGCAACACAAAACGGTCCGGCCAATACGCTCTCTATTTTTCCGAACCCGGCTGCGAGCGAACTAAATCTCAATCTGCCAGCGGGCATGGAGGCATCGAGTTTCGAAATTCGCGATCTGCTGGGCCGCGTTGTCTTGCGCGAGCAAGACCCGAATCTGCACACGATCGACGTAAGCCATCTGGGACCGGGAAGGTACGAGGCTATCCTCACGACTCCCAATGGAATAGAAACGGAACCGATAATCGTGCAGAGATAAAAGCGCGGCCCGCCGCAAAATTTTCAGTCCCCAACCGGCAAGCATTATGACCAAGCGACAATTCGTTGTAATCGTATTCCGGCTGTTTGCGCTGTACCTTGTATTTAACTTAATATCGAGTCTCGGCATTTTCTTTAGTGCATTCAGCCCCTTGTACGGAGGAGGAGTGAACAGCGTCAGACTCCTGATGGCGGCATTTGCCGTTTTCGTCGTACTTTTTTTGATTTCATTGATTTGGCGAAAAAGTGAATGGCTTATGGAGAAAGTATTTGCCATTCCAACTTTATCGGACCATGCGGTAATTTCCAAAAACACCGATGAAGTTACGAATGAAATAATTCCGGCCTCGACCGAAGCCGAAGCCGAAGCCATCGCGATCCAGGACTACTACGAGACTCCTCTTTCGATTGAAGGCATCCAATTGATCGCTATTAGCATCGTTGGCCTTTGGTGTGCGCTGACACGTCTTTCTTCTCTCGTTCAGCATCTGGTTGATATTATTACAACTCCTCGTTTTTTTTCCGCAATGATATCCTGGCCATACTTGATTGCCGATATTATTACAGTCGGTCTCGGCGCGTGGCTCTTCCTGCGTCCCTGGCAATTTCAGCAATGGATCGAAAAATTAAAGCCTAAAACAGCTGAGCAAAACAAGATAGATTAGTAGGAGGCGCAGGGAAATGAAGCCAAATTTCCTGACTTCGTGAGCTGTCGCCGGTTGATGAATTTCGGGCCAACCATAACATGAGCCTCTTTAGGCATTCTGGTAATGGAAATGAGGAAGCATGAT
>DASZLH010000192.1:0-6871 GCA_035552495.1 Kapaibacterium sp. (SeqCode)
CCGCAGCCGTTATCGATCACACCGCATTCATTGGCGGCGGAGCCGATCAAAACTTCACCTATAGCAATGCATGGTATAGTTACACGCCCCCGGGTGATATGCCACCCGCGGTCACACTCGTTGCGCCGGCGGATATGAGCACGCTTACAACTCCAGCCGTAACATTTCAGTGGCAATCGGTATCGAAGTCGGAATCGTACCGTTTGGAGATTAGCACCTCCAGTTCATTTTCGGCCCTGCTGATAGATTCGACACTGATGAATGCTAATTCCGATATGATTTCTACGCTCACAGCGGGGCAATATTATTGGCGGGTCGCGGCTGTGTCCGGAATCGAGATCGGCACATGGTCTCCGGTACGGAGTTTCACCATTGCGCAAGCTGGCGTTGAGTCGCCATCGTCCACACCAGCATCACTTCGAATTCAAACAACTCCGAATCCCGTTGTGCAGGTAGCGAATATAACGCTCGCGACGCCGCAAACCGGTACTGTTTCGCTACGTGTAATAGACATGCTCGGAAGGCCCGTCGCAATACTATATGACGGCGTGCTCGGCGATGGCCTCCATACATTTGAATGGAATGCGGCCGGCAGCCCGATTGGAAGTTATTATCTCGAAGCCGTATCCTCTCAAGGGACGTTCGTTCAACGGATCGAATTGATAAAATAAAATTCTCCAAGAGAAGTGCCGTCTTATTGTCATTCTGAGCGTAACAAGACGTAGCGATAGCGAAGTCTTGTGGAGTCGAAGAATCTCTTGTTGTCGCCAAAAACCAAGGGATTCTTCGACTCCGTTCGTTCTCCTTCGTCGAACAAACTCCTCTCGGAATGACACTTAGATGACAAGGGGATTCAACTGATCCTCTGTATAATCTTTTTCATTGCAGCTCGAACGCAGTCTCTTCGAGTTGCACGGAGCGCTCGTCGCGATTGACATGCGTGACCGAGGCGTGGCGTGGACCGCGGCTCACTGCGGTAATAAACAGATCGACCGATTCCTCGTCGCCCTGCGCTTCGATCTCGAGTTTGCCATCGCTCAAATTCTTCGCATAGCCGGTAATGCCAAGCTGTGCAGCCCGCTCCTGGCAAAACCACCGAAAGCCCACGCCCTGCACATGACCCGAAATCCAAAGATGAATCCGCTTCATGCATTAGGAAACATCGGGATTTTTAATAAGAATCAACTGAGCCGTTACATATTCACGAACCTTTAGCTGTCCCCGGAAATTATCTATTCAATTCCCTTATAAAAGCAAACAGACAAGTATGACTTCGAGTCAATTGCGTGTATTATTGTTTATAAGCGTGGTCTTTGTTTTCTCCGCATGTTCGGAGTCGACATCGCCTCCTTCTCAATCTTCGATCGGCGTCGATCCGACGGGCGGCTCGTGGAAGACGATCGTGCTCTCTTCCTCCTCCGCAATAACAGCGGCCGCGCCGGCAGCAAATAATTCTGCCGCCACGACGTCCGAGATCGCGCAGATTAAATCGCTGCAGTCTTCTCTTTCTCTTACTCAGATCTCCGATATCGAGCGTTGGGATTCGAGCGCGGTCATTCGTTGGAATGAGATCGCGCGCCAGTTGGTCATTCGGCACTCGACGAATCCGCCGATGGCCTCGCGAGCGTATACACTAATGAGTGTCGCGCAATACGATGCCTCCGTTACCGTGTGGAAATTGAAATACGCGTACAACCGCCCCGCGCCATCCAAATTGGATGCGAGTGTCAAAACGTATTCCACAGTTTCCGATCTGCCATCGTATCCCTCCGACCACGCAGCGATTGCTGCAGCCTCCGCCAGCGTGCTACGCTCTCTGTATCCAAACGATGTCGTATGGATCGATTCGCTGCTCGCCGCGCACGAAGCTTCGAGAATTTCCGGAGGATATAATTATCCATCGGATATTACCACCGGCGATTCGATCGGTCTGCAAGTCGGTGAAATAATTTTGAGCGGCGCAACCAGCGATGGTTCAGACGCAGCATGGAGCGGCACAATCCCGACGGGCGATTCGTGCTGGTACAGCGCGCAAACGCCAGCCGCTCCTCCGCTCCTGCCAATGTGGGGCGATGTCAAGTGCTGGGTCATCACGGATATGAATGCTGTTTCGCCCGCGCCGCCGCCCTCGTGGAATTCTTCCGCGTATCTTGCATCGCTCCAGGAAGTGCGTGCCATTTCCGATACACGCACGCAGGGGCAAATAGATACCGCTATTCAGTGGGCCGATGGCAATGGTACCTACACTCCGCCCGGACATTGGAATGCGATCGCAGCGCAAGCCATGCTAACGCGCGGATGGAGCACGCTCCGGCAAGCCCGCGCAATGGCGCTTATGAATATGGCGATGATGGATGCGGGAGTCTGCTGCTGGAAGATGAAATATGTTTATTGGCTCATTCGTCCTTCGGAAGCCGATTCGAAGATCACGCTCGCGGTGCCGCTCCCAAATTTCCCATCGTATTGCTCCGGCCACTCGAGTTTTTCCGCAGCCGGTGCGGAAGTACTGGATTATCTGCTGCCCGATATGAAGGTTCAGTTCGATGGTTGGGCCTCAGCCGCCGCGATCTCGCGCGTGTATGGAGGTATTCATTACCGGTTCGATTCCGATGCGGGATTAGTCATGGGCAAAAAAATTGGCGATCTTGCTGTAGCGCGCGGCAAGAGCGATGGCTCAGATTAATATTCTATTGCTCTTTGCCGCTCTGCGCGTTTTGATCGTTGGTATTATCGCCGGGCTGTGGTTTCTTTGGCGCGGCGACGTAGGGTGGGAGCTGCGGCCCAATGTCCGAGTTATTTGTCATTTTGGAAGGTACTCCGGACGGTCCCGATTTTTTCGATGTAATCGTAGGTCCGTATGGCTCATCGCTATTTGTCGATGAAATAATCGCACTGGGTGGCGGGTGCGGCTGCCATCCGCCGATCGGATTGCTATTGTTCTCGTCCACATTATCTCCCACGGTGCTCGGCGGCGCGGGCTGCGGCTGTTGGATGGTAGGATTGGAATTGTTGGGCGCATTCGGATTGATCTCGATCGGCGTACCATTGCTGTCGCCCTTGTCTTCCTGCGGACGCAGTTCGCCCGGCGTGCCCAGGTTACTATAACTCGTCGTGAAATACTGGATCGGTGGTCGCAATTCTTCGTAGACATATTTCATGAAGATACCCCAGATGGGCGCGGCGGCGCGTCCGCCTTGCCCGTCTGCCCCGGTAAACGTAATGCGCTTATCGTCGAAGCCGACCCACACGCCGGCCGTAAATTGCGGCGTGTAACCGATGAACCATGCGTCGGCAAAATTCTGTGTCGTGCCGGTCTTGCCTGCGGCCGGGAAATGGAATCCGAGCGATCGAATGCGCGCCGCCGTGCCGGAGTTGACGACGTCCATCAGCGCCGAGGTCATCATGTGGCAGATGCGCGGTTCGAGCACGTTATCGAACTCCGGGTGCGTCCGGTAAATTATTTTTCCATTGCGGTCTTCGACGCGAACGATCGCGTAGGGCGTGGCGCGGACGCCTTCGTTCGCGAACGTGCTATACGCGCTCGTGAGCTCGAGCGGGTTGACTTCCGCAGTGCCGAGCGCGATGGAAGGATACGCCGGAATGTTCGAACGAATACCGAGCCGCTTCGCCATGCGAATGACATCGTGCAAATTCGTGATCTCCAGCGCCGCATGGACCGCACAGAGATTGACCGAGTATTGCAGCGCCGTTCGAATCGTGCGAAACCCTCCAACTGCTTCGCCTTCAAAATTACCCGGGGACCAAATATGGTCGCCGTCCGGAATCGAGACCGCCTCATCCGAAACAGAAGTCTCGGGCGTGGCTCCCGCCTCGAAACACGCTGCGTAGATTATCGGCTTGAATGCAGAACCCGGCTGCCGAACAATCTGCGTCACATGGTTTAATCCATAGCGCGTCTGCTGAAAATTCGAACTGCCGACCATTGCGAGAACTTGCCCCGTTGATTGATCGAGGCATACGAAGCCACACTGCATTCGAATCGAAGCTTGCTTTATGCTATCGATATATGCTTTATTCGATCGAAGCTGCTGGTCGATCCGCTTCTTGTCCTGCAGAGTCTGCGCGAAATGATATTCGGGATTCGTGTGCACGGCTTTCGTAATGAGTGAATCGAGCAAGCCTGTATGGGCCGACCAATTCCACCGTTTATCGACGACAGTCTTTTGGTATTGCGAAATATGCTCTTCGACCGCCTTGTTCGCTGCGCGCTGCATCGTCGCATTGAGCGTCGTATAGACGACGAGGCCATCGCGATAGAGATCGTAGCCTTGGAGCTCCGGCGTCCGCGTCAACTCCTGGCGGATCATCTCGACAAAATGCGGCGCGATACCTTGATAGCCTTTTATTGGCTGTACGCGAATCGGCTGCACTTCGACTTCTTCCGCCTGCTCTCGTGAAAGATATTTTGTCTCGACGAGATTTTGTAACACCGTATTTCTTCGGGCGATCGCGCGGTCGTAATTATCGTCGGGATCGTAATTTTCCGGACCTTTCAAAATGCCGACAAGATACGCGCTCTCGGCTGTGGAAAGCTGGCCGACATCTTTTCCGAAATAGACCTGGCTCGCCGCCTCGATGCCGTAGGCTCCCCGCCCGAAATACGCGACGTTCAGATACATTTCGAGTATCTCATTTTTGGTATGCGTGCGTTCGATCTGTACGGCGGACGCCATCTCACGCAGTTTCCGCATCATGGATTTTTCCTGCGTCAAATACAGATTGCGAGCAAGTTGCTGCGTGATCGTACTCGCACCCTGACGCGGCGAAAGCGTGACTAAGTCTGTCCAAGCTGCGCGAATATTTCCCCAGAGATTAATGCCCCAATGCTTGTAAAAATCGCGGTCTTCGGTGGAGATGAGCGCAGCGATAAGGTCCGGAGGGACGTCTTTTAACTCGACCGTCGTGCGGTTTTTGATATAATATTGATCGAGCGGCTCGCCATCGGCAGATATGAGGCGCGTGGCAAGTTCGGGGTGCGGATTTTCGAGCTGATCGAGCGTCGGCAGGCCTTTGCCAATCTCGATCCAGAGCCAAGTAAATATACCTGCAAAGATTGCAATTGCCGAGACAAGAACAAGCTGCCATGTTTTCCAGCTATGTTTTTTTCGCTTACTCCGAGTTTTTTGAAACACTCCATCCGCACCGTCAGCTTCTTCGCTTTCCGCCTCTTCCTCATCCCCGTCATTTTCCAGCCACCAGTGCTTTGCCATATTGCTACTTAATAATCATGAATGATGCAGCACAGATTCCGATGTATCATTCATAATTGTAAACGCTTCGCCATCGAATTGACCGTAGGTATAACTTCCGATCCAATCGCCAAGATTGATGTAGGTGCCGCGTTCGAAGTTCACAATGCTTGCTTCGTGCCGGTGTCCCATGACAACGAAATCATACTGACCTTTTGCGATCAAGTTCTCGGCGAACGCGCGCAGTCCATCTTGTTTTCGGAGCGCATCGCGGCCATCGGTATAAGCCCGCGACCGCCCCGATATCCATTCGGCAAACGGAATGCCGAGGTCGGGATGCACTAACCAATATATCGCGTTCATGATACGACTGCGTAATACGGCGCGCAATACGATATAACCGGTATCGTTAGCGGCTTTGCCATCGCCATGCGAAATATAGAAACGCTTTCCAAGCAGAATCCGCTCGATGTCCCCACGATGAATAGGAATGCCAAGCTCCTTCGGGAAAAAATCGCGGTGGCCGAAATCATGATTACCCATCAAGTACTCGACCGGCACTCGCTCGGCGATGCGCGCAAGCGTTGCGATAGTCCGAATGTGCCGGCGAGGGACCACCGAAAAAAATTCGAACCAGGAATCGAATAAATCGCCCACGATAAACAGACCGGCCACTTCCCCGCTTTCGGCCTCTTTCAGTATTCGATCGAGCAGCCGGACAAGCCGTGCCTCCCGCCTGCGGTCCTCCTCGCGCGGGCCATAGCCCAAATGCACGTCGCTGATGAAATAATATCGCATGAGCCTAACTGGAATTGCATGAACCGGGCACGAAGATTCCGCGCCGAACGTACTCTAAACTGCCCGAAACGTAGTTATTCTCCCCAAGAGTAGTAACAATCGGGTTAAAACGGTGTTTTAATTAGGTCATAAACTTAAACTATCGCTTCATGGGCCGAATCCTGCCATTTTATATTGTATCGATCGCAATAATCCTCACGGCATTCACGGGCTGCCAGCAAACGTGCAGTAATATCCCGAATCAATCGCCGGCGAGCATTCGAATCGTCGATGCAGTCGCGAACGCCGACACGCTGAATGTTTTTATCGATGGCAAATTGTTTGGCGTTGCGTATTACGATCCTCAAGCGTATAGTAGTATTGGTAATAATAGCTTTGGTTATCATCAAACATATCTTGCGGGAGGATTAGCCGTGACAGCCGGCACGCACCATGTCGCTGCCGTCGTTGCGGGCACCCATGATACGATAGTCTCGACCAATGTAGCATTGATCGATCATCGGCAAACCCTTGTCTTTTTCGGCCGCTATCATGGAACGGCCGCACAGCATCCCCAGCTTAAATATCTCGACGATGAAACACGGATCCCCGATAATTCGGAGAATTATATTCGATTTCTCGAAGCGGTACCCGATATGAGCGGCGTTGATGTTTATTTTTCGAATATTGTCAAGATCTCTGGCGGAAAGCCGAGTCCGGACATCACACTAAGTTATGGTGAAATTTCGGACAATCTTGGAGGTGGGAGTGGCACAGGAAGATCTGCAAATGATTATTTCCGAATCCCATCGAATGATTCGACCGGTTTACTTATCACCGTGAAGGGTGATACATCCACAAAGTTATTTACATTCTCCGAGCCA
>DASZLH010000193.1:0-15169 GCA_035552495.1 Kapaibacterium sp. (SeqCode)
CGATTGCATTCATCGATAAACGCGCGATCTCGGCGGGCGCATTGATCGCTCTTTCCGCGCAGAAGATTGTGATGTCGAGCGGCTCTACGATGGGGGCGGCTACGCCGATTTATGAGACCGGCGAGAAAGCTTCTGAGAAAGTGAATTCCTACATGCGCGCGGAAATGCGGGCGACGGCCGAACGCAATCATCGCGATCCTCGCATAGCCGCAGCAATGGTAGATGAATCCATTGGATTGGATTCTACTTATAAAATAAATCTCCCCTCTGGCAAGCTTTTGACGTTGACTAATGAAGACGCGGAGAAAGTTGGCTATGCCGATGCCCAAGCTGAAACAATACAGCAGGCGCTCACTGCCGTTGGAGTAACGAATGCCGATCTCTCGCAGACCGAGGAAGGATTCGGCGATAAAATCATTCGCTTCCTGACCTCCGCGCTCGTTAGTTCGCTGCTTATTATGATCGGCATTGCCGGAATATTCTATACGATCAAGACCGGACATTTTGGCTCCGTCACGATTGCTGCGATTATTGCCTTCGCACTATTTTTTGGAGGACAATATATCACGGCCGTCGCGCCGGTCCTCGCGATTGTACTCTTTCTCGCCGGAATCACATTGCTCCTCATCGAGGTATCGCCGGTTCCAACATTCGGGCTTGCCGGCGTGCTTGGCATCGTTGGAGTCGCCATCGGACTCTTCCTCGCGCTCGCCGGTGATCTTCGCACGCTAACCCCCGACCGCATGGCGCAAACGTTCGTAACGCTTGCTATTTCGCTCGTCGGTGTAATCGTATTAGGATTTCTTATCGTGAAGTATGCTCCAAAAGCGACCTGGCTCGCAAAATTTCGCAACGAATCGACTACCGCCGATACCGGATTCTATGCTGTCGAGCAAGCGGAGATCATCGGCAAACGTGGTGTGACTCAGACCATGCTTCGTCCAGCCGGAATTGTGCTTCTGGAAGACCGAAAAATCGACGCCGTCACGAATGGCGAGTTCATCGAACCGGGCACCGCCGTTACCGTTCTCCGCGTGGCGGGCAATCGCGCGATTGTGCGCGCTATTGATGAAGCAGCAGTAATGCAGACGGAAGAGCGCTCGCCCGAACGTGGCGATGCGTTCGGAGGAAGGCTACCGAGAAATATCTGAGCGCAACCCGAGGCGCTACTGTAACTTCGATTACAATTCTGTGTTTTTAGAATTGCATGAAGACAATACCGATTATTCTTTTTATCTTAACTTCCATCACGTTTGGTTCGTGTGATTGGCAACCACCAAATGGTGGACCCGCGCGAGGTTCAGCGCATATTTCTTACGATTCGAGTTCTTACGATGTTGCCGGAGTTTATTTTGGTGGTGGCGATACAAGTGCTAATAATTCTAACGGAGAATTTAATCTTCGTACTAACTTCGGGATCTACCCCTCGGCTTCCTATCATTCAGTTTATTTTCAAGTGCTCAAATTTGATCATACCGGAGCTTACTCATTTGACACCACAATGAATGTGTACCTGAGTCTCTTGGCAGATGTCCCGCCATTCTATTCTCGATCTGATTCAGGACAGGTGACGTTTGTTCGCGTTACATATGATACTGTGATTGGAACACTGTCTGTCCGCTTACGTGGAGATGATTCAAGTATGCATCATCTTACCATGACATTCGTCGCAAGTTCACCGTTTCCAATGGACTAAACAAAGCCGCAACCGGGAACGCTTTTCCAGCATACGATCTGGTGTGAAGCTTCAACTCAAAAATTGCTCTTCCCACAACGTCAGATTCAGCAGCGACCAGAGCAATTGCCCATTGTTGCGGGTGCCGGTCGTGTGTTCGAGGAACAGGCGGCGGATGTAGCCCATGTCCATGCGGGATTTTAACAGCTCGCTCTGGAAAAGATGGTCTTCTACAAAAAGCCGAAGGTCCTTTTTGATCCACTCATTGACCGGCGCGGCGAAGCCCATTTTTTTGCGGTAGATATATTCATTGGGCAGAATTCCTTCCGCTGCTTTTTTTAGAATATATTTCGGTACATAGTTCGGACCGAGTTTGATGCGAGCGGGTAACCGAAACGCGAATTCGACGATACGATGATCGAGGAACGGTACGCGCGCCTCGATGCTCGTCGCCATTCCGATTTTATCGACGCGCATGAGCAGCAATTCTGGCAAACGCTGCTTGAACTCTAGATACATCATACGCCGTGTGTATTGCGACTGTGGATATGTCGCGCGCACTTCCTTATGCCACCGTTCTGCAAAGCCATACGATGATGCGTTGCGCTCGTAATCTTTCAGGAGTTTTCGTTTATGCTCCTCGGTGAACGCGAGCGCGCCGCCCCAAAACAACTCTTCGCCGCGCGAGAACCTTCGAAGGTATTCCCGAATAAGCGGATTTTTCACCAGCGGACTCGTAGCCATATATGCCGCGCGCCGCATGATCTTCGGCGAAACTTTCCCAAGCGGCCGCCAGAGCCGATCGTACAGTTTAATATCCCGCACGAGCCAGGGGTAGCCGGCGAATTCTTCATCGGAGCCTTCTCCGACCTGCACGACGATCGTCCCCGATTCGCGCGCGAGCTTGCTCACGAAGTAGAGCGGGATGCAGACGGGATCGCCATTCGGTTCGTCCTCATGATACGCAAGATTGGAAATGACAGCTTCGGCATCGCTTGAATCGATCAGCACTTCATGATGATCGGTCCCGAATTTCGCAGCGATACCTCGCGCGTATTTCATCTCGTTGTATTGCTCGAGCTCTTTAAAACCGACGGAGAACGTCTGGACGGGCCGGTCCATAAGTTCGGCCATGAGCGCAACATTGAGGCTCGAATCGATGCCACCCGAAAGGAACACTCCGAACGGCACGTCCGACATCATGCGATCGGCAATGGACTGACGGAGCAGCCGGCGAATTTCGCTAATGGCTTCGGCTTCCGTAATATCCTGGAGCGGTTCGCCGGCATTTAATAAGGACCACCATGCTTTTTTTGTACTATGGCCGTTCGCATCTACTCGCAGCGAATGTCCAGCCTCGAGCTTGTAAATGCCTTCGAACATCGTCTCGGGCGCGGGCGGCATCATGAGCGAGAGGTAATGCGGCAGAGCAGGCTCATTCAACCGAGCGTGAATGGCTGGGTGTTGAAGTAGAACTTTGATTTCGCTCGCCCAGATAAATCGTCCATTTGGAGTAGCGTAATACAATGGCTTAATACCGATGCGATCGCGAGCGCAAAACAGATCCTGCTTCTCTTCATCCCAGATCGCAATGGCGAACATCCCGAGGAATTTCGTCAAACATGCTTCGCCCCATTCCTGATAGGCATAGAGGATCGTCTCGGTATCCGAATGCGAGCGGTAGTGATACCCCTTGGCTTCGAGCTCTTTTCTGATCGCGAGATGATTGTAAATTTCGCCATTGAAAACGAGCGTATAGCGCCCGTCGGGTGTGGACATGGGCTGATGACCAGCCGGAGAAAGATCGACGATCGCAAGACGACGAAACGTCAGTCCGCACGCACCGTTTCGGGAAAGGTGATAGCCGGCATCGTCCGGCCCGCGATGGACCATCGCGTCGGACATGCGTGTCAATAACTCCGGTGTTATTTCCGGTCGTGACCGATAGCCATAATCATAGACGCCTCCAATTCCGCACATAGGGAAAGTAGTACGAATTCAATACCGCAAAGATTCATTTAGAACTTTCTTCTAAAGCATGTTGCTATTTGAAGTTCAAAGTATAGGCCCAAAATGAAGCGTAGAGTATTTAGCGGCATTCAACCGTCGGACATCATCCATATCGGCAATTACATTGGCGCCGTTAAGCGATGGGTAGCTTCGCAGGACGATCCCGACAAGGAGAATATCTTTTGCGTCGTCGATCTGCATGCCCTGACCGTTCCGCAGGAGCCGGACCGGCTGCGCGAGCGTACACTGGAGTTGTTCGCACTCTTCCTGGCTGTGGGACTCGACCCTGAAAAGAGCATTCTCTTTCTGCAAAGTCATGTGAGCGTTCATGCTGAGGGCGGCTGGCTGCTTAACTGCGTCACGCCCGAAGGGTGGTTGAAAAAGATGACGCAGTATAAAGACAAATCCGCAAAACAAGAAACGGTACTCACTGGCCTCTTCGATTATCCGGTTCTGATGGCGGCGGATATTCTTTTTTACGATACTCACGAAGTTCCGGTCGGGGAAGACCAGAAGCAGCACGTCGAACTCACCCGCAATATCGCGGAGCGATTCAACTATCATTATGGCGAGACATTCATCGTGCCAGAGCCAAAAATTCCGGAGTTCGGGGCGCGCATCATGGCGCTGGACGACCCCACGGTGAAGATGTCAAAGAGCATGGCGCATGTTCGTGGGCACGCCGTGCGGCTGCTTGACGAGCCGAAAGAAATCGAGCGCGCTATCATGCGCGCTAAGACCGATTCCGGTAGCGAAATCCTTTTCTCGAACGACCCGGTAAAGGCCGGTGTCAACAACCTACTCAGTATCTATCAGGTGCTCACCGGACGTTCGAAAGATGCGATCGAAGCCGAATTTGCTTCGGCTCGCGGCTATGGCGATCTGAAAAAAGCGGTCGCGCAGGCAGTGATCGCCGAGACCGACCCCATTCGTGCTCGACACCGCGAGCTTATGTCCGACAAAGGCGAACTCGAACGCATGATGCGACTGGGTGCCCACCGCGCTCGCGCTATCTCCGAGCCAAAACTTATCGAAGTGAAGCGAAAAATGGGACTGGTGATATAGGTATTGGGAATTTCAAGTAATCGCTCCATTGAGCAAGAAAAATGTCAGAGCATCGCACTATAATGGAATCCACATTGTCCCTGCACATTCGGCGTTTATTGATAGTGTTTCTCGCAATAGGTGGCCTCTCCTGCTCGACCAGCCCCGTAGAATATATTCCACCATCACCTCTCAACCTGGGCTTTGAATCTTCGGACGGTCACGGCAAGCCGTTCGGATGGTATGCCGGCGGCGGCGGCGACTTGATAAAAGATACGAGCGATTATGAGGGCAATCTCGATACTTCCGTTGTCCACTCTGGAAGGTATTCGCTCCACTTGAAATACAAATCCGGTAATGGATTTGGCGTGGGCACAATACAAACAGATATTACAAGTGCCGTATTAGGCACAACGGTCCATTATAGCGGCTGGATTAAGACGAAAAATGTTTCAATAGATGCCGGCCTTTGGTGGCGAGTGGATGGTCGTTCCGGAACGGTGCTCGCATTCAATAATATGTATGACAGCATGGTCAACGGCACACGGGATTGGCAACAGTATTCGTTTGAAATCCCGGTCGCCGATTCCGCTGCCGATGTGGTGTTTGGTGTCATACTCGAAGGCACCGGCGAAGCTTGGTACGACGATCTCGCCATCGATACCAACGGTCATTCCTTCGCACGGTGAGGGGGATTAATGCCCATTCAAATGCTTCGCTAAAAAGCCTTCCATTGCTTCATAGACTTTGAAGCGATTTTCTTCGTTGCGGAAACCGTGTCCTTCCTCGGCTTCGACGATATAAGGGACGTCGATGCCGCGCTGGCGCAGCGCTTCGACGATTTGATCCGATTCATTGATATTGACGCGAGGATCTTTCGCGCCCTGCACGACCATGAGCGGCGCCTTGATCTTATCGACATGAAATACCGGACTGGCAGCCTCAAGCATCGCTCGTTCCGTTACCGGATTGCCGACCATTTCGTACATGGATTCCAGATACGGTTTCCAATAGGGCGGAATCGTCTCGATAAACGTAAGCAGATTCGAAACCCCAACATAATCGACACCGCAGGCATACGTTTCCGGAGTAAATGTCAGCCCGGCAAGGGTGCAATATCCGCCGTAACTTCCGCCATAGATGGCCACACGGTTCGGATCGGCAACGTCTTCCTTAATGAGCCATTGTACGCCATCGGTCACATCGTCCTGCATTTTTCTCCCCCATTGCTTGAACGATGCTTCCCAAAATTTCCGGCCATAACCCGTCGAGCCGCGATAGTTCACTTGCAGCACGGCATAGCCGCGGTTCGCAAGGAATTGCACTTCCGGATCGTACGTCCACCGGTCCCTGACCCACGGCCCGCCGTGCGGGTGCACGACAACGGGTAAATGTTTCGGCTCTTTGCCAATCGGCAGCGTAAGGTAGCCGTGAATCGTTAACCCATCGCGCGATTGATAGACGATCGGCTTCGTTGGTGCAAGATCTTCTTCCTTTAGCCACGGACTTACCTCGGCCAGCTTTTCGAGCCGGTCGTTCACAAAATCATAGAGATAAAACGCACCGAGCGAACGGTCGCTATGCGTGCGGACAATAAATGTCTGCTCATCTTTTGTATAATCGGAAATACCGATTTCATAATTCGGAAGCTTCTCGACGAGTCGGTCGAACAGCTTGCGCGTTTCATCGTCGAGGAAATGGCGCTGCTGTTTCCAGGTCGTATAGGCGATCATTGTGAGCACCTTCCGTTTTTTGGAAAATGCAATACCATCGACATCGACTTCGGGGTGCTCGAATAATACATCAAGTTCTTTCCCCTGTGCAATATCGAATTTAACGATCGCCGTGCGGTCGCGTCCGAGATTGCTTCCGGCATACACATGGACATTATCGAATGTAAAAAAGAACGGATCGAGCGCGTCTTTGAAATGTGTGGTGAGAACCTCACGGAATGCTTCCTGTTCGCTCGCGCGATAGAGCAGCGTATTATTTACCCCATCGGTCGCGACGGCAACTCGAACGGCGCCGGTATGATCCGTCAGCCACCGAGTAACATTACCAGGATTTTCGGCGACCAATTGCAACTCTCCCGTCACGACGTTGAGCCGATAAACATCGAAGACCTGTGGGTCACGCTGGTTCATCCCAATGAGCACTTCATTCGGAATTTCTTCCAGATGATCGACCACTTCCACTTTCACGCCTTCGAACGGAGTGAGGTCGCGAAAGTTGGAGCCATCGCGGTCAATACCGAACAAATGAAAATTCTCATCGCCGCCAAAATCCTTGACATACACGATGCGGTCGTTGTTTTTCCACCAATATCCATTCATTGTAATATCGCGCTCGGTTTCGGAGGTAATCCGAACGGCAGCGCCGGGCACTCCAACGGATGCTCGCGGTTCGACGAAAATATTCATACGCCGCTCGTACGGCTCCGTATGCGAGATGAATTTCCCGTCGGGTGAAATCTTGTAGGCTGTTTTTTCAGGATTACGGAAAAAATCGCGTAATGGTATGTGGGAAGGGATGGCTTGTTTTTCTCTCATGAGCAATCGAATGAAATACGAGAGTATAAAAAATATTGTCTGCCGTACTATAGGTAGTTTCGGTTCCGACAATAGTTCAAATATACGACATTTTAAAAAAGCAGCCAAAGAAAGGTAAAAAGAGGACGGTAAGTTGCAAAAATATGAATCTAATCCGCCCCATTCGCGCTTACAGTGTAACGCATGGAAATGACCGCATCGCCATTCTATAAAGTCCGGCTCGAAGAATTCGAAGGGCCGCTCGACCTGCTGCTATTTTTTATCAAGCGGGACGAACTCGATATTTACAATATTCCGATTACGCGCATTACGCAGGAATTCCTCGAATATCTTCATTTAATGAAGGCGCTCGATCTGGAAGGAGCCGGTGAATTTATCGTGGTGGCCGCGGAGCTATGCCAGATCAAGGCAAAAATGCTCCTGCCACGGGAAGAGCGCGAAGATGGCACGGAGGAAGAGGACCCACGCACCGATCTCGTCCGCCGCCTGATCGAATACCGCCGGTTCAAGGAAATGGCTGAGGGCCTTGCTTCCATGAGCGAGGAGCAGCGAAAGGTGTTTTTCCGGCAATATTTTACTCGAGATGACCGGACCGTCTCCGGGCCGCCCGAAGAAGAAAATTTGTTAAAAAACGTCACGATCTTCCATCTCATGAACGCCTTTCGACGCGCAATGGAACGCGCCCCGACCATCAAGCGCACGCATGATGTGGAGATGATCCCGGTTACGGTCGAAGAGCAATCGGACATGATACTTTCGAGCGTTTCATTACGTGGCGAAATGAATTTCAGCGAATTATTCGCCGAAGTGTTGAGCAGCCGAGATGTCGAAGAACTTTCGACCGCCGTTCGCATTTATGTTGCCGTCACTTTCATGGCGATTCTCGATCTTGTCCGCAACCGGCTCATTGCGCTTCGGCAACATGAAGTCTTCGATGAGATTATTTTGTTTAAGCCGTAGAACAGCTAAAGTGCTGAGCTTCCAAATGCGAGTTTATAAGCACTTTTTTTGTGTAAATACACCTATAGCACTTCGTAACATACCACAGATAGCACTTTAGACCTGTAGCACTTTTAAGATGCGTCTCGACTATCAATCGCCCGAATCCTTAGCTCCTGTCATCGAAGCGCTGCTTTTTGCAAGCGATGAAGCCTTACCTGCGCAAACATTGCGGGCATTAATTCTTGGCGAGGAAATAATAAAACAGGAAGAGCCTGCAACTACGAACGGTGCGTCGTCGAACGGAGCTTCGGATCTTTCCGAGCCTATGCAGGAAATTCTGGATATCAATAATTCTCCCATCGAGGACATGCCCGTTGCTGTTGGGCCAGGAGATGCTCCAATAGAAGCTTCCATTCCTGAAAAAAAGCGGAAAAAGAAGCAGTTGATCGAACTGGTAACCATCCACGTAGCAGTGCAGCACCTGAATGCCACCTACGAGCAGCAGGAGCGTGCGTTTCGTATTGTTGAAATCGCGGGAGGCTATCAGTTCGCCACCCGAACGGAGTACAGCGATTATGTCGCTCGGCTATTCAAAGAAAAATCGCGGCGCAGGCTTTCCGGAGCCGCCATGGAGTCACTCGCGATCGTTGCATACAAGCAACCGGTCTCGAAAGCGGATGTCGAAAATATTCGCGGTGTCAATTGCGATGAAGTATTGAAATCGTTGCTCGAAAAGAATTTAATTACGATCACAGGCCGCGCCGAAGCGGTCGGGCGTCCGCTGCTCTATGGCACGACGGTCGATTTCCTTCGACACTTTGGGCTGCATTCCTTGCAGGACCTTCCGCGTCCGCGCGAAATCGACGAACTCATGAAAGAAGAATCCGTTCGCGCGACTACACTCGAAGAAGCCGCGACCGAGTTCGTGAGCCCGCAGCCGCCGGGGACGGAAGGCGATCTCACTGTCGATGAAGCAATCGCAGTCGCCCGCGAGTTGGGTGAACGCGAGCAACATTCGGAAGACGGCAATGAAAACGGGATCGAACTCGATCTCGATGAAATGGAAACGATCAGCCCCGGACATCCGGGCGAAGACTTCAATATTTAATGCCACGACCACCATCACGCGGCCCACGAAAAACAGCCGCCAAACCGGCTACGCGCACATCGCGTGCAAAACCGGCGCTAAAGAGAACTGCTCCTAAAAAAATAAGTTTATCGAAGTCCGGACTATCGAAGCCCGGCCTGTCGAAGGCCGCCCCGAACAAGCTAAGTTTAAAAAAGCCGAGCTTAACAACGGGCACTCCGAGAAAACCAAGCTTAACAAAGCGTGCGCGGCCGGCAGTGGCCTCAAGTCCTCTTCGACGAGAGGACCATACCGCGAGTGCAACGAAACGAGTGCTTATCAAACGAGCCGAACGACCCGCCGGTTATAAGCCTGCTGGCGATAAGCCTGTGCGCAAATTGGCGCTAAAAAAAGAATGGACACCGAGAAAAAAAGAGTGGACACCTGAAAAAAAAGAATGGTCGCCAAGAAAAAGCTCTGCCCCAAGATCCCCTTCAAAATTTGGTGCGCAATCGAAGCGACCGATACATGCCGGCCCCTCGCACCGATCGCCGATAAGCCTCGTCAAAAAAGGTGAATCGAAGCCGTTGAAGAAAATTCTCACTAAACCGCGAAAAGAGAGTGCTAAGTCTCCGCTTTCCGATGGGATGGAAGGGCCCGGGACGATTCGACTGAATAAGTTTATTTCGAATGCCGGCATTACTTCACGACGCAAAGCAGATGAGCTTATCGTGCAGGGATCAGTCGCGGTAAATGGTAAAGTTGTAAAAGAGCTTGGTGTTCAAGTCAAGCCATATCAGGACCACATTACAGTCAATGGCGAGACCATCTCGATAAAGTCCCGACATGTCTATTTGCTACTGAATAAACCGAAGGATACCATCGCGACAACGAACGATGAAAAAGACCGCACGACCGTTCTCGATTATGTCGATACCCACGAACGTGTCTATCCCGTTGGGCGCCTCGATCGTAATACTACCGGCGTGCTCCTGCTCACGAACGATGGCGAACTGACGAACCGTCTGACACATCCGAGCTTCGAGATCGAACGTGAATATCATGTGACGCTCGATAAACCGCTCGCACATTCTCATGCAAAACAAATCGCGGAAGGCGGCATAAACATCGGCGAAGACGAGATTACGGGTAAAGCGGAAGTTCTCGTTGGAGAGGACGACTCGAAAGATGTTATTCTCAAGCTTCGTGAAGGAAAGAACCGCGAAGTCCGGCGCATCTTCGAGGCGCTCGGCTATGATGTGGCAAAGCTTGACAGAGTAAGCTTTGCCGGAATTACGCATCGGGGTATGTCGCGCGGAGAATCTCGACAGTTAACACCGCAGGAAATCCGTCATCTGCGAAAGATGGCCGGGATCGAAGTTTAATTACAGGCTGGGCAAAAGTCGGGCAAACCCAAACAGGAAGATCGTCCCAATTGCAAGGCTGTACGCGGCAGTAATTCCGGCTATGCCCCGATAGATAGCCTGACGGTGAGTGCTCCGTTGAAATAAATCTGCGGAGAGCGCGCTCATCATCATGTTTGTAATCAGCACGCCGAGTACAAAAAGCAAGACTCCTGCAAAACCAAGCATTCTGCCTCCCACTCCGGCGGCGAACAGGAAAAGTCCGAGTTGCGTCGGTGTTTCCGCGCCAATGCCATGAATAATCCCAATGATAAAAGCGCTTCGCGGCATATAATTATTTGGGATTGGGCGGCCGGAGAGTTTGTAATACAGTCGAATCAGAATTTTATACCGCCCCATCATCTGGAAATTCTCGCGCGGCGTTACAACCAGATTCCAAATCACATAGCATCCGAGAAGAATCAGTGTTGCTCCGACGAACCGCTCCATAATGGAATCGATGGAAACAGGAAGCAGCGATCCAAAAAAAACGGCGAGTGTGCCGAGCGCAAGCACGATGGCGCCGTGCCCAGCAGCATAGAATAAACCCAGTTTAACACTCTCGCGGCGCGATTGCTGCCCGCTCGTAATATCGGTAATGGCCGCGATGTGATCGTAATCGACGCCATGCCGCAATCCGAAGAGTAGCGTCGAAAGCAGGCCGAGTAAAATGCTTGCATGCATCAGTGTATTTCTCGTTCGATCGATTGAAGAATCATTTCCGCGACGCGCAGCGCGCCGAGTCCATCTTCTCCGGAAACGATGGGGGTGCGGTCTTCCACTATGGCATCCCGGAATAATTCGAGTTCGTATTTCAATGGATTGAGGTCCTTCACTTCAGGCTTTTCATAGACGATGGTACGCGGCACGTCGCCTTTATCTATCTCGCCTAATTTCATCGTAAGGGCCGTATGACGCTCCGACTCACCCGATTGCAGTAATCGGAACACATCGACAGATTTCGTACCAAAATCGAGCGAAAGATATGCTTCCTTCGCAAAAATTCGCAGCTTGCGCATCGGCGTTTGCGATATGCGGCTCGCGGTTACATTCGCGACGGCGCCGTTCTCAAACTTGATGCGAGCGTTCGCAATATCAAGCTGTTCGGAGACGACAGCGACTCCGGAAGCATCGATCGATTTCACCGGTGATTTTACGAGCGAAAGAATCACGTCGATATCGTGTACCATAAGATCGAGCACCACAGCTACGTCCGTTCCGCGCGGTTTAAACTGCGCCATCCGATGCGATTCGAAAAAGCGTGGGTCCTCAAGGTACGATTCTGCTGCTAAGAGTGCCGGATTGAACCGCTCGACATGCCCGACCTGAATTTTCACGCCATTTTTTTTTGCAAGCGCAATGAGTTCTTCGGCTTGCGCGGTCGTCGTTGTAATGGGCTTTTCGATCAACACATGCTTTTTTGCTGCGATGGCCTGCATCGCAACATCGTAATGGAATCCGGTCGGCGTAACGATCGAGATTGCATCGACGGCATTTAGCAGCGATGTCAGGTCTTCGAAATCCCGCACCGAAAGATCGTTTGCGACCGCGCTCATTTGAGCGGGATTTGCATCGTAGATGCCGACCAGTTCGACACCACCCACTTCCTTCCAAAGCTTAGCGTGAATTTTCCCTAAATGACCGACACCAGCTACTCCGACTTTAAGCATTACTTAGATATTTTTAAAATGCAGCGCCGAGTGAAAGCGCCCAACGAAAGGCGAACGGTGATTTTCCGTCCAATGGATGATTCTCGAACAATGGAAAATAAACGTTGACTTCCGGAACAGGTGTGTATTCGTTTGCGACTCCGCGCAACTGCCCCGGCAGCCACGAAAGTATATTAACATTGAACGCAATACCTGCGTCCGTGCGAAGCCCGGCTTGAATATCGCGCGTGAGGTCCATTACCCCTGCGCCAACCCAGCCGGCGTCCATAAATATACCGGGCGCAAACGACGACGCAAAACTTCCAAGCGAAGCGAATGGATTGGGCACGCTCACATCGAAACTCCCGCCGAGCATTGCCGTTCCACTCAAAACAGAATCGGCCGCGGGAGCATTCGCATTATACCCTCGCACGCCCGCGCCGCCCTCTGCAAACATCGAAGCTTTGGGGCCGATCGTTGGCGAAAGCTGACTAATCGCGCGGAAGAACCCATCCGATTGTTCCTCATAATTATTCGCGCGGTCTAACCAGAACCGGCGCTCATACGGCACGCCGTTCGTGCCTGCTCCAGCCGTTAATCGCAACTTGCCTGATACGTCTTCGATAATCGAAAAATTGTATTCGTATTTCGCTTTTGCCAACGCGAACGATGCGTCCGAATTCCCTACGCTCGATTCTCCCGATAGATCGAAGTGATCTCGATGGTCTTGGCTCACGATAGTGTAATGCAAGCCTACAACGTCCGTTACTCCCGAAGACCAGCCTGTATGATAGTAAGGATAATCAGCATTGAGTTGCTGTTGCGTTTCGAAATAAAATGTCACGGAATGGGTCGCGCCGAGATAATAATACTCTGGCCGAAATATTTTTGTAAGCGACGCTCGAGCCGTGCCGATACCATCCATTTTGTTCGCATCGAAATTAAGTGTCCCGAGGCGGCCAATCCAGTCGATCGGAGTCGAATACGTGAGCGCGCCATCAAGATAATCGTACCACTTGGGGTTAACCGATTCGCCTGCTTCTATACGGATGGGATCTGTTTTGTAAATGACTTTGACATCGCCCGAAAAGCTGTTGTTCATCCCGTACTTCGTACCCAACCCCACATTTAATTTCGAAGCCGCTTCGTACCACACAATTGGGCGAGTCACGGAATAATACCGGTCGATCGGCGGATCGAGAAAAAGCTGCTTCCAGAGCACCCACTCTCCGCGCGGCTGCCACAGTCCACCTCGCGGGCTGTAATTGTTTAACCAATTCAAATCCTGCAAACGAAATGACGTGTCGATTTCATACCAGGACACACGCTTCGGCGTGGCAACCGTACCGATATATTCTGGCGATACCCAGTCCCAGCCAGGGAAAAACAATTCTCCTTCCGGCTTGTGATAAGGATTATTTTTATTGGTGACGATTGGAATGGTGGCAGGCTGCGACGAGCCATCATCGTAATGAAGCAACAGGTCGATTGGCATGACCGCGAGGTTATTATTACGCAAGTGTACGGTCGTCTCATAACTGCCCGAAGCGGGTTTGGAGGAAACGCCAACAGCTTCATAATCCACCGTGCGAGTTGTCTCAAACCACTCATCGAAAAACCAATCGAGATCGGTATGCGAAACATCTTCCATCACTTTTTTAAAATCGACAAGATGGGGATGCTTGAACCGCCACTTCCAATAATAGGCTTTCATGCCGTGCGCGAATACACTATCGCCGAGCGTATATTGGAGCATGGAGAGAATCGCCTGCGTCTTGCCATATACCTGATTCGCCGTCGCATCTTCGCGAAACCAGTCGTGCGGAATATCGAGCGGTTCTTCATACCGAGCGTTTGCAAGCGATTGATAGCCACGATAATTATCGCTCTTGTTGCTAAAGAGCGGCAAAAACCAATCGAGCCAGGAGCGCGACGTGCCGGGAGGAATCTGATGATCGCCGAAAAGCTTATTCATCGAGACGGTCGTCGCATACGTGGTAAATCCTTCGTCCATGAATGCCTGCCGTGTTTCGTTCGAGCCGAGCATCCCATAAAACCACTGGTGCGCCACTTCATGCGCGATGACTCCGGCGAGTGACAGTGGCGAAGGCCGGTAACCTGTTATCATCACGAGCTGCGGGTATTCCATACCGCCATCACCTGCCATAGTTGTAGAAAAATTTCGGTATGCATAAGGGCCGTAAAGTTGGCTGTAGGTCGAGAGAACGAACTGCGTATATTTCAGCGCATCGTGCCAGATACCCGCATACAAGCTGAGATAAAATGCGTGGAGTGTTACTGGCGTGGTATTTCCATTGCCTGTGTCCTGCTGCCATGTTGTCCATTCGTGAATATACTTATCATCCGCAACCCAGGCAAAGTCATGGACCGGCGATGCATGAAATTTCCAGGTCGTCATACCTGGCGCATTTTCAGGCAAGGACAATCCTTGCTTTTCTCCTGATGCGATCCGATCGTACCCATGAGCCACCTCCATGGGATTGATACACTCGCCCGATGCCCCGATCGTAAAGCGCGACGGAAGTGTGATCTCGACATTGAAATCACCCCACACGCCATAAAACTCGCGCGCGATATACTCCTGCCGGTGCCATCCCTCTTCATCATACTCCGCGATCTTCGGATACCACTGCGACATCGAATACTCGACCCCTTCACGTGACATCCACCCACCACGCCGCGTCTGACGAGGAATTTGCTCGCGAAATGGAACGGCTATCCTTATAGAAGCACCGGGAGCAAGCGGCTTCGGCAATTGCAATCGCATGATCGTGCCGGTAATCTCGAAGTTCGTCGGAACATTATCCGTC
>DASZLH010000194.1:0-4434 GCA_035552495.1 Kapaibacterium sp. (SeqCode)
GCCTCCTTGAATGCTTCCTGAAGGTCAGTCGTCAACTGCTCGTTGAAGGCATTGTACACTTCCGGGCGGTTCAACGTGATTGTGAAGATACCTTCGGCGAGCGAAGTGAGAATGGACTGAAAGTCTGGCATAAAAATTTAAAAATAAATAAATGACTTACTAAAGGGTCTATTTTCCTTTCCACTCTGGTTTTCGCTTTTCGATAAACGCATCCATTCCTTCACGCATGTCTTCGGAAGCAAAGAGGAGATAGAAATTCTTGCGTTCATATTCGAGGCCCATTTCGATTGTAGTATCGAATGCTTTTAATACCGATTCTTTTGCCAGACGCACAGCTACGGGAGGTCTGTTTGCAATTTCTTTTGCGATGCGCTGAGCTTCTTCGAGATAAAATTCGACGGGGACTACTTTGTTTACGAGTCCGGCTTCGAAAGCTTCTTCTGCGGTTATTTGGCGGCCAGTTAATACCATCTCCATTGCAAGCACTTTGCCGACGGCCCGTGTTAGCCGTTGCGTCCCTCCTGCGCCTGGCATGACACCGATAAGAATTTCCGGCTGTCCAATACGTGCCGTTTCGCTCGCGATGATAATATCGGCGTGCATCATGAGTTCGCAGCCGCCGCCGAGCGCGAATCCAGAAACGGCGGCAACGATCGGCTTTTTGATCTTACGAATCCGATCCCACCGCGCGAATTGATCGCGCATCAGCATATCGACGGCCGTGGCACCCGCCATTTCAGTGATGTCCGCGCCGGCTGCGAAGGCTCGCTCGCTGCCAGTTAGGACGATAGCTCGAACGCTTGAGTCGGCATCGAGTGACTCAAGAGTCTCGACGAGTTCGATCATCAATTCGAGGTTGAGCGCATTCAGGACTTTTGGCCGATGAAGCTGAATGGTCGCGACGTATTCATCGCGGTAAAGAATCAGATTTTTAAGTTCAGACATGTATCGTTGAATTCTCAGTCCTACAAAAATACGAAACCCGCAGTCCCAAGGACTGCGGGCCGTTTGCTAAAGAGAACAGAAAGGCATTGCGCCCACTTTAAGTGGCGCCGCACGTCTCCAATTTTGTTTTTAGCGCCGGTCGCGGCCGCCCGCGCCCATAATACGCAGAATCATAATAAATAAATTCAGAAAGTCAAGGTATAGGCTTAGTGCAGCAAGTGTCGGCGGCACTTCGTGAGCGCGCCGGAGGATACGAGATGTATCGACTAAAATAAACCCCGAAAAGATGATCACTCCAATAATCGAAAGCCCGAGATCGAGCGTTGAGGATTGGACGAATATGTTAACGAGCATGATACCGATCAGCATGAACAACCCAATGCTGAGGCTTGCACCGAGGTAGCTGAAATCTTTTTTCGATACGTATGTATAAATGGTCAGTCCGGCGAAGATCGAGCCACTGAGAAAAAGCGCATCGTAGATCGAGCCGGTGTCCATGCCGCGAATGTATCCATGAGCAATAGCATAAAGCAGCGGAGCGACGAACAGGCCACTGATAAATGTAGCAACGCTTAGCGTTGGCACCGCACGCGTTGGATTATTCGCGCTTCGGGAAGCGAACCAAATCGATCCAAAGAATGCGATCATTCCAATAATCGGCGAACGAGCGAAGGAGAACGCCAAACCACTTTGCATGGCAATCAACGTTCCGCCAATCGCGCTTAGCACTGCGATCGAGAAATAGGTATAGACTTTCCGTATATATGCCAGACGGGCTTCACCGGCAAGCTGTAAAGCTTCCGGTGTAAACGATAAAACAGGATTTGCGTAATTGTTCATAATATTCGATACTTAGAACGAAGAACGGGCAACGGAGTTTCATTCGATTATGAACGCATGTTCACGGATGAATAAACTATTCGATTATCCGAGATTTAACGCGTTCTGCTAACCGGCGTTTAATGACTCCAACGATCGTATAGGCATGCAGGCGTCCATTCTCGATGAAGATGGTCCCGGTCTCACAGCCACAGGCCACACTACCGGCGATGAATATACCACTTACATTCGTCTCGAAAGTGTCCGGATGATATTCCGGGATAAGCGTATTCGAATCGACATTTATTCCGAGCTTTTTCAGGAATGAAACATCGGGATGGTATCCTGTCAGCGCAAACAGGAAATCGCTCTCGATATAAAAAATTTCTTTCGTTCGGTTATTGCGAAGCTGCAAACGATTGGGTTCGATCGCGAGCACTTCGGTCTCGAAAAGCGCGCGTATCGAGCCAGCCTTCACCCGGTTTTCGATATTCGGCTTCAACCAATATTTTACGCTCTCTCCAAACTTTGGCGCGCGCATGATCATGGTTACCTGTGCTTTAGCCTGATAAAGATCCAACGCCGCTTCGACTGCCGAATTCTGGGAACCGATTACTGTCACTATACGGCTGTAAAATGGTGCAGACTCGGAGTAATAGTGAGAAACGTTCGGAAAGTCCTCCCCAGGAATATCGAGGTGGTTTGGATTGTCGAAGTAGCCGGTAGCGACCACGACATTACGTCCGGTGAGCGTTCGCTTCGAAGTTTGGACGTTTACATTCGGTCCATTGTGTCCGATGGAGACGACCTCTTCGCGTAGCGAGATTCGGAGATTGTAATATTCCGCAACATTCCTGTAATATGTCAGTCCTTCGAGTCGAGTTGGATTGTGGTGTGGCGTGGTAAAGGGTACATTACCGATCGCGAGCAATTCCGGCGTCGAGAAAAATGTCATATTGGCAGGGTAGCGCACGATCGAATTCACAAGCGCTCCTCGCTCTACGATCTCGTACGAAAGCCCCGCATTCGCAGCCTCGATACCGACGGAAAGGCCGGCCGGACCTGCACCAATAATAATAACATCGAGAATATCGTCTGAACCGTGACTTTGAGAATGCATGGGATTTTGTTTGAAGAATTACCCCAAACATTTCCCTAACCCCATAAATCCCTCCTGAGCTTGTCGAAGGGTCAGAGTATCTTCACGAGTTTCGTCACTACTGTCATGCCATTCTCCGTTCGTTCGATACGGATCGGACCGATATTGCGCTGAAAGTAAATAAGATATTGCGGAAGATTGACCGAGTCCTGAACTCCGCCAGATTGAGCTGTATATCTAATAACGACGATATCGTTATAGGTCACGCTATCGAACACAATAGCGAATGCACTGGTGACCTTCTGCGCACGATAGACGAAACCATGCGACACACCGGAAGAAGTCTGTACGACCAACCCTGCTGTCCAAGTATTGCTGTCGTTATTGAGCAGAGTGAATGCTCCAGTCTGTGGGGAACCGGCGGTTGAAATAGAAGCCTTGGCAAGTTTCCAATTTGTTGAGGGGCTACTTTGATAATGATAATAAAAATGGCCGCCGGAAAGAGCATAGATCGTTTGTGTCGTGTCAGGAAAGGAAAGGGGTCGTGTGAATTGCGTGACGGGAAGTGTTCCGACGCTTCCATCGGTGGAAAGACTGGCACCGTCCTGCGAAAATTGAATCGAGCCATCGGGCATTCCAAGAAAAATTTCAAAAGGGACACTATACAGCGAACTCACTTGCCCTCCAAGGCGCGTGGCAGAATATGTACTAATCGAGTAAACATTACTGGGAGTCGCAACAATCGTCGCAAAAAAGCCAGGAGAAATCAATCGGGATGCAATTGCAACAACAATATCTGGCAGAATAGGCCCAACAGTATTAATACCACCCTCATCGAAGCTTATTAAATGCTTGTCGGAGAGTGCGCATAACGAATTATCTCTATCCATGGCCGTAATGGAAGCGCCACCTGAAATGGGAGAGGTTTTCCAACCTTTTGTTGAGGAATATTCATACAGCGCTGTTCCACTGCCAACCCAAAAAAGATCTCCGTCGGCATCGTGGCCCTCACTCATTGCTGGCAGGATTCCAACAATACCTCCCGCGCTTGACGGCAATTGGTATTGCTGCCAATCACGACCGTTATTCACAGTAGCCCACACGGTATTGCCGTTCGGAATGAATGCATATAAAGTCGGACTTCTCGAATCCCCATACAGAGTTACGCCATGAGCCGGCAATGCATGTGAATTTATCAATGTGTCGCTTGCAGCATCATATTGATACAGTATGGAATCGGACGCTACGAAAATTTTATTAGAGCCATTGTCCGATGCAGCGATCGAGTGGATCGTAATCGGTTGGGATGTAATGGGAGGGTTTGTATCTGCAACCATCTCGATCGATGGATCCATTCCGAGCAAGTCAGTCGCCGATAAGCCGGTCACTTCACACGCATTGTTCGAGATTGCAGCAGACAGAATTGTCGTAGCTCCAGAGCTTTGGTCCCGATCGCTTATCGTTATGGTATTGCCAGGAGTGATTTGCAGTGTGTGGATATTGCCATCCTGCGATTGGTATTGGTACGTCTTATTACTGTCCGGCCAGAAGTAGCTGGTCAAATCCGACGA